>CAZHDQ010000317.1:0-4351 GCA_964531595.1 uncultured Anaeromyxobacteraceae bacterium | reverse complement strand
CTTTGGTGGCGGGAATTAGTCGACAACCCCCCGGGTTGACAGGATTGACGCGGCGCGTTATAGTAGCACCACGCGAATCGATCGCGGTTCACACTGGCGTTTGTTGGAGGTGCGAGATGGCAAAGAAAATCAAGAATCAGGTCCGGGAAATCCTGGAAGACTCGGCGGCTCGGCTGGAAGGGCTGAAGGTCCGTGGACGCAAGGTGGCCAGCGACATGGCCGCACGTGGCCGCGACATGGCTGAACAGGTCACGGCGGTCGTCAGCCACGAAGCGAACAAGGGCCAGAAAGCCGTCGAACGCCTACTGGCCGACGCGACTCCAAAGGATCTGTTGGACCGGTTCGGAACGATGAAGGTGACCGACCTTATCGAAAAGATTAAGGCATCCGACCTGGCGCACCAGACCGAATCCCTGCGCGACGAACTGCTGGCGGCACTGCACATCCCGAAGGCCGAAACGGTCCAGCGGATGCAGGCCTCGATCGACAAACTCGCCAAGGAAGTCAGCGCGCTGCGCCCGCTGAAGACCGAGGTCTCGCGGCTGTCCAGCAAGGTCAAGAAGGTGGCCGTGAAGCCCGCACCCAAGGCCGCGCCGAAGGCCGCTGCGACGCCGAAGCCCAAGGCCGCCCCGAAGGCCAAGGCCGCCCCGAAGGCTGCCCCGAAGGCCTGACGTACCTCAACCACACGAGCCCGCGAGCCTGCAAAAACTCCACTAGCCAGGAAGCCCGCCAAAAACCACACGAATCCGCGAGCCGGCATAAACTCCACGAGCCCGGAAGCCCGCCAAAACCTCACAAGCTCGGAAGCCTGCAAAAACCCCCACGAACCCGCGAGCCCGACTATTTCGTACCCAGCAGTTCCTGCCACCGAGCGCGCGATGTTTCCAGCACCTGTCGGTGCAGACTGGCCCCAGTCGTGTCCATCGTGACGACCGACGGAAAGTCCTCGACTTCCAGCACCCAGAAGGCCTCCGGCACACCGAATTCATCCAGCATAAACACGTCGCGCACCCGACGGACACACTTCGCCAACAGCGACCCAGCACCGCCAGTGGCGTGGAAGTACACCGCCCCGTGCTCCTGGAGTGCAGCGCTGGTCTTGTCGCCCATGCCGCCCTTCCCTATCACGCCACCAATCCCGTAATTTGCGATCACGTCAGCCTGGTAGGGTTCCTCGCGACTGGACGTCGTCGGCCCGGCAGACACGACCCGCCACGCGTCGCCTTCGCGGACCATGATCGGGCCACAGTGATAGATCAAAGCCCCCGCCAGAATCGGCTTCAGGAAATCCGGCCGCTGCTCGACCATCAGTTTGTGGCCCATGTCACGCGCGGTGACAATGGTCCCGCTGATCAGCACCTCGTCGCCCGCACGCAAGCTCCGCAATAACTCCTGGGACGCCGGGAGCCGGATCCGGATCGCTTCATTGGCCATGACACGTTCCTCCTCAGATGATCTGCGCCGTGTCACCCTGGACGGTCAGCCGAGCCCGCCGGCTCGCCCAACAGTTGTATGCGATAGACACGAAGAAGCACGCCGGATGCCTGTGAAGCCAGCCGATCTTTACCGCCAGAACCGTGGTCCGCCCGCCGAAACCCATCGGGCCAACCTCGAGCCGATTGCAGCGGTCGACCAACCTCGCCTCCATCTCGGCAAGTGCAGGGTCCGGATTCACATCATCCAGCGGGCGCAACAACTGCTTCTTGGCACCCATGTACGACCCGGCACGATCGCCCCCGATGCACACTCCGATGATGCCCGGCGCGCAGCCGAAGCCCTGGGCCTTGAACACGCCGTCGATCACAGCCCTCTCGACGCCGTCCAGATCCCGGCCTGCCTTGATCGACGCCTCGGGCAACCGGTACTGGGTGCCGACGTTTTCGGACCCGCCGCCCTTCAGCAACAAGTCGACAACAACGTCCGGTCCGTCCCAGGACTCGATGGCAAAGTACGGCAGATTTTCGCCGACGTTGTCACCCGAATTCTTCCCGGTGATGGGATTTACCGCGTTAGGCCGCAGCAGCCCGATGCGCGTGGCCTCGCGAACTGCTTCGGTCAGGTCGGCCCGGACAGCTTCGGCATCGACACCTCGCGGCAGCTTGACGAAGAAATTGACCGTCCCCGTGTCCTGGCAGATCGGACTGGCCTGCTGACGCGACAGTTCGACGTTGCGCAGAATGCTGTCCAGCACGTTGCGCGCAGGCGTTCCCTCCACCTCGGTATCGAGGCCACTCCGCAACGCATCCTCTACATCCGGCGCCAAATCCGTCGACGCCCGGCGAATCAGCGCCACCCCCCATTCGCGGTATCCCGGCATGATGCCCTCCGAGAAGTGAGCGAAAATACGTCTTCCGTAGCTATCTTTTCCCAGATCCGACCGGCTTGGTCAACCCTGATTCACGACACAACGTCAGACAGCCCTTGACCTGCGAACCGACGTGCTTATATTCCCTTCGCCCCGGGCAGGGGCCACCTTTCGTGACCCGAACGACGGGCCTCGGAAGCACCAATCGAAGCAAGGGACGGAGGAAGACAATGGCAGCGAAGGAACTGGCTTTTTCGGCAGACGCGCGGGCGCGCATCCTCAAAGGCGTGCAGACGCTGGCGGATGCGGTCACGATCACGCTGGGTCCTAAGGGACGCAACGTCATCCTGGACAAGTCCTGGGGCAGCCCGATCATCACCAAGGACGGCGTGACGGTCGCCAAGGAAATCGAACTGGAAGACAAGTTCGAGAACATGGGCGCACAGATGGTCAAGGAAGTCGCGTCGAAAACCTCCGACAAGGCCGGTGATGGAACCACGACAGCCACGGTGCTGGCGCGGGCGATCTACCAGGAAGGCCTCAAACTGGTGGCTGCCGGAATCAACCCAATGCACATCAAGCGCGGCATCGACGCTGGCGTCGAGCAGATCATCGTCGAACTGAAGACCATGTCGATCCCGACGCGCGGCCGCAAGGAAATCGCCCAGGTCGGCACGATCTCGGCCAACCACGACGAAGAGATCGGCAACATCATCGCCGACGCCATGGACAAGGTCGGCAAGGACGGCGTGATCACGGTCGAAGAGGCCAAGTCCACCGACACTACGCTGGACCTGGTCGAAGGCATGCAGTTCGACCGCGGCTACGTTTCGCCTTACTTCGTCACCGCGCCCGAGAAGATGGAAGCCGTGATCGAGGACCCGTTGATCCTGATCCATGAAAAGAAGATCAGCGCGTTGCACGACTTGATCCCGTTGCTGGAGCGCATCGCACGCGAGGGGCGCTCGCTGGTCATCATCGCCGAGGACATCGAGGGCGAGGCACTGGCCGCGCTGGTCGTCAACCGCCTGAAGGGCGTGCTGAAGGTCCTGGCTGTCAAGGCGCCGGGCTTCGGTGACCGCCGCAAGGCCATGCTGGAAGATTTGGCAGTCCTGACCGGCGGCAAGGTGATCGCCGAGGAATTGGGGCGCAAGCTGGAATCTGTGACGCTGGCCGACCTGGGTCGCGCCAAGCGCCTGATCGCCGACAAGGACAACACGACGATCGTCGAAGGCCTGGGCGACGCAGGCGAGATCAAGGCTCGGATCTCCCAGATCCGCGCGCAGATCGAGGAAACGAAGTCCGATTGGGACCGCGAGAAGCTGCAGGAGCGGCTGGCGAAGTTGGCTGGCGGCGTGGCCGTTATCCGCGTCGGCGCCCAGACCGAACCCGAGATGAAGGAAAAGAAGGCCCGCGTCGAGGATGCGCTGCACGCAACGCGAGCTGCGGTCGAAGAAGGCGTTGTGCCTGGCGGCGGCGTGGCGCTGATTCGGGCGCTGCCGGCGCTGGACCGGTGCAAGTTCGACGACGAGCGCAAGTACGGCGTCGAGTTGCTGCGCAAGGCGCTGGTCGAGCCGCTGAAGTCGATCGCGGCCAACGGTGGCGTGGACGGCGGAGTTGTTTTACAGAAGGTTGCGGACGGCAAGGGCAACTTCGGCTACAACGCCCAGACGGGCGTCTACGAAGACATGGTCGAAGCCGGCATCCTGGACCCGACCAAGGTCACGCGCATGGCGCTGACTAACGCCGCGTCGATCGCATCGCTGCTGGTGATGACCGAGGCCGCGATCGCCGACGCCCCGAAGGACGAAGCGTAGCCGCCACCAGTTACCTGAGCCCCTCCTGATCCGCCCGTCAAAACCGCACGCTTGACGAAATCACCAGAGATAGGTCGTGTACCTGGATCGACCGCAACGCGTTAGTGGTGGTCCCGTTGACGTAGTCCAGATCCATGCCGACGATCTTGCCGAAACCATACGCGTACCGTAGCCCCGCCGTGGTCGCAAAAGTTATGCGGTCCGTTTTCTGGTCGGCGACGACCGCGTA
>CAZHDQ010000316.1:0-4353 GCA_964531595.1 uncultured Anaeromyxobacteraceae bacterium | reverse complement strand
CGCTGAAAGGCGGGCAGGTCCATCGAGGTGTATTCCAGCGGCTGCGTCGCCGATTCCCACCAACCGCCCAGTCGCGCGGTCAGCCACTGGGGAATGGCGTTCCACTGGCCGCCCAACCGTACGCTGTACGTATCCTTCCAACGGCGTTCAAGGCGGACCTTCATCGGGTCGATCGTGACGCCCAGGTCGCTGTTCGACTGGGTCGTCGCCATCCGAAACGCGTCCATCGTGGACCACTGCTCCCAGACGAAGTCGGCCTCGATGTCGAACACCTCGCGTTCTTTTCGCACGTGTCGATAGCGCGCACCGACCTGGACCGTCGCGGGCATCGTAAACTCCAGGCGGCCGTCCACCTTGATCGGTTTGATGTTGTTGTAGACCGAGTTCGAGGTACCGCCCAAGCTGACCTTGCCCTTCGCCCGGATCTTGACCGGTACCACGCGGGCGTTGAAGCCCAGTTCCAGCCATTCAACAGGGCGGGCCCAGGCACCCAGCAAGGCCGAGAAACCGGTCCAGTCGGACATGTCCAGGTCGGCCCGCAGGTCGTTGCGGTTGTTGACCGGGTCGTTCTGGCTCGTGTAGGCAGCAGGGGCCATCATCACCATTGAATACTTCAGCTTCGGCACGGCAACGTACTGAAGCCCCAGGCCTACACCGAACCATTCCTTGTACTTGTAGGCTGCGGCCGCAGTGACGTAAGCAATCAGCGTGTCCAATTCCTCCAACGAGTACCGGCCGGCCGAATCGACGCCGTCGGAATACCCCACCTTGCCGTACGCTGTCGGACCGCTCACCGACAGGCCGAAGCCCCAGTCTTGCAGGCCGAAGTCACTGGTCAGCGCCAGAGAGATGCCCTGGGGAAACCACCCGGCGTTCTGGGACAACGTCTCGAAGGAAAAGGGGTCGCCGATCGGGTCCGAGTAGACAAACGACCCGTCCGGATTTCGACCAATTCGGCGCTTCTGGGCCGGGAATCGGTCGAAGTCCAGGCCCAATTTCGACGTGTTCAGGTTGATCAGCAGGTGCGTGCCCCGCAGCAAAGCCAGGCGTGACGGGTTCCAGTACACGGCAGATGCGTCATCCGCCTTGACCGTGAACGCCCCGCCGCGTCCCACGGCGTGCAGGCCCTGTGGCCCATACTCGAAGCCCCCGCCAAGTGCCGGGGCCGTGATCAGCAGTACCAGAATCCCCCAGATTGACGAACCAGTCATCCTCGGTCGGAAGACGGGGTACCTCATCGGGCATCCTCCAGGGTGGGATTGGAGACAACACCCGCAAAGTAGCAAGGCGCGGGGACGCGGTCAACGGCAAATCGACCCCCCAATTCACCGTCAAACCGATGACCGAGGTCGGCGAAACGGCGCTACCGCGAAATAAACGATGTTTTTTGCCTACGAATTTTCACCCACCTTTCGCGAGACGCGGTTTCTGCTATCATTCCCGGCATCATTGTGGGCATTGAGGAGGTACTGAATGGGCGGTCGAATGCGTTTCGCGTGGTTGGGGACCCTGGTGCTGGTCGTTGCAGCGGCCGGGTGCGAATCGGATTCTAACGGTAAAGACGCGACGTTGCCGGACCTTGGAAATGACCCGGGTATCGTCGACCATGGAACAGCAGATGTGCCGACGGGCAATGGCTGCCACGCCTGCTTGGCGCCGGGGATGACGTTCCGGTTCACCAAACTGGATGTCACGGAACCTTCGTTTCCACCGGGGCTGCCCAATTACCTGAATGGGATCTGGGGACCCGACATCGACGCGTACCGGCTGAACGTGTTGCTACAGATCAAGACGGTCACCCCCAACGATGACGGGACGATGGACCTGGTCGTGGTCGCCGGGTCGGCCTGGCATGACAAGACGCCGGCAGAGGTTTTGCCTATCGGCGGGCCGATCGACGGCGGCTCCACCCCGAGCAGCTTCTACTTTGTCGATGGCGCGACCCGGGACCTGGATTTCCGGGTCGACAAAAACTGCAACATGATCACCAAAAAGCCTGGCTTTCTGCCGTTCCACCCGGGTCCCAAGGACTTCGGCTTGATTTGTACCGCGGGCGATGACGCGCACCAGATGGGCGTCGACACGGTCCCCTTGGCTCACCTGGAAGCCACCGGCACGTTCGCCCAGGACTGCTCGGCGGTCTATGGTGCGGAACTCGAAGGTTGCATCAAGGTCGAGGCGGCCTGCCAGATCTGCAGCTTCGCCTATGCCCCTGACTACGCTATGGCAGAGCGCAACCCGGACACGACGGCCTTGGGTACACCGTGCGAGGCATCCTATTGCGAGCGATTCTGCGCCAAGGCCATCTGGGCGAACTTCGGCCTGTTCGTCGATTCGATCGGCGTTCCGGTGAGCTGCGACGCTGACATGGACGGCACCAACGACGCGTACCAGATCGCCGGTGGCTGGGAAGCGGTCGCGATCACGATGTCCGAGTAGCCGTCTTTTCACCTTGCCCACAGACAACAGCCGCGGTCGCGGTCGCGGTGGTCAGCACCAGGCTGCACAGCAAGTCCTTGCACCGCATCATTGGCCGGAATCGGTCGGGGCGACCAGACTTTCAGCAAGGTGGTACCGCTTCGTCCGGGCCAGGACCGGCCAGCAGCGCCGCGATATCCTCGACGCCCAGACCACGGAAGTCAGGCACCAGCCTATCGGCGGCCGCCGCCTGGTGGGGCAGCGTTTGTTCGCTCTCGACCGCCAGAACCTTCATGGCAGCCGCCTTGCCGGCCTGGATACCCGAATGCGCGTCCTCAACGACCACGCAACGGCCGGCCGGAATGGCCAGTGCCTCGCGGGCCAGTTCAAAGATCTGGGGATCGGGCTTGAAGCGCGTCACATCATCCCCGGTGCGCACCGCATCGAAATAGGGCGCCAAGCCCGTGATCTCGAGGACGCGCGTCACGTAGGGCCGTGGCGACGACGACGCGACCGCCATCCGAGCCCCGGCCGCCCGCAGCGACCTGACGAACGTGTCAGCCCCAGGGATCAGGGAGACACCGTCTTGCTCGAGCAACCGGCACACCATCTCCATCCGGCGCCGGCTCAATTCCTCGGGCAGGTGCGGCAAGGCGAAACGCTCGCAGTAGAACCGGACGTTGACTAGGGCCGCGCGGCCCGGGATGACCGATCGCTCCAGCGGCGTGAGTTCCGTCAGTGACCGCCCATGAGGAGCCAGAATCTGCTCGGTCGCGCGGAAGTACAAGACCTCCGACGCCACCAGCGTGCCGTCCAGATCAAAGATGACGCCGAAAGGGTGATCAGTCATGGGCGGGATGATAGGGTTCGCAGCCCCTCGCCGTCAATCCTCGACGGGGTCGTCGGCCAGTTCCGCCTCCAGGGCGGCAAGGGCCTGGGCCACGTTTTCAGGGGTGATCTCGGCCGTGGCCAGGGCCGTCAGTTCCTTCGACAACTCCTGCTGCTCGGTCGGGTTCAGGCCCTCCTCGACATCTTCCAACGCCACACCCGCTGGGGTCACCGCTACCTCCGCTTCGGTGACCACGGGTTTCGGGTCGGGCTTGGCCGGTTCGTTTGTGGTCTTACAGCAAGCGAGCCCGGCGAAGGCCATCGCCAGCATCGCCACGACCGCCAGCGTCGCCCGGCTCCAGGTGCTTCGTTTCATGGGTCCACCTCCCTGACGGGTCCATCGGACCCGATACTAGTTAGCCGCCGGTTTCTTTTCGAGGCCCGGATCACCCAGTGCCGCACGCCGCTGCCGCTGCAGGTGATCGATCACGCGCTGGTGCCGCTTGTATTCCTTGACGCGCAAGGTGTCGGCCCTGGCGCGAAGGTCCACCTGGCCGCCGTCTTCGGCGATTTCCAAGATCCGGTTGATCCGCACTAGGTTCCTCAGGTGTTTCTTCTGATCCAGCACGATACGGGCCTTGATGGCGGCCACCGAGTCCTGCGCATCTCCCTGGGCCTGAGCGGCAGCCGCTTCCACCTGTCCGGCGGCCTTGCCATCATTCGATCCCCCCGCCTGCGCCACCGCGTCAGGCGCAACCGAAAGGATCCAGCCGGCCAGCGCCAGCCCCGCGATTGCAGTCGCGAGGCCCACGAATCCGCGTGTCTTCATGATGCACCTCCCTGGGACCCTGTCGGGCCCGAGTCCAATCCCGTGGAACAAGTCCGATGCTAACGCGCCCTGGGTCAAGCATCAACAATCATTCGCTTCGGCGGGTGAGCGGCCCATGCGAGCGCCCCCGGACTAATTCATCTACCGTCCTCGAACTGCGCCTCCGTGATCCACCGTCACAAATTTCTACATCTTGAAATCATTGAGCATGCTGCGGTCGTAGTTTCACCAATCCGGTGATGGGTCCGGTCGGGGTGGCCGGCTCCGCTCCAGATACC
>CAZHDQ010000315.1:0-4356 GCA_964531595.1 uncultured Anaeromyxobacteraceae bacterium | reverse complement strand
TCCCCTGCCCCACGGTGGCTCTGAATGGCACTTCGCCAGCGAATCCTCCTGCTCCAACCGGCCGTCGGCGAATGGGACGGGATGAGGTCTAGCCCCGCGCTCCCGCTTTCACTGCTACACGCCGCGTCGATAGCAGAGCGCGATTGGGACGTGCGTATTTTCGATCGCCGGTTGCACGGCGACGACTGGGCGGATCGACTTTGCGACGAACTGGCAGAACGGCCCGTTTTGGTCGGCGTAACCGCGTTCACCGGCCCGATGATCCGGTCGGCCCTGGAACTGTGCGACGTGGTGCGGTCCTTTGACCCCGCCATCCCTATCGCGTGGGGCGGCGTCCATCCCAGCTTGCTACCGCCTGAGCGGACCCTGCAGGACCCGCGAGTCGACTTCGTTGTCCAGGGTGAGGGCGAACACGTACTGCCCGCGCTGGCCGAGGCGGTGGTCGCGGGCCGCACGCCCGATGGCATTGCGGGCGTCTGGTGGCGGGATGCTAGCGGTATCCACGGCTCGGCACCGGTCCTGATAGAGGATCTGGATGCCCTGCCCGACCCGCCCTGGCACCTGGTGGACATCACCCGTTACCAACCGGTGTACCGCGATCGGCAGTCGATTTATTTGCAGAGTTCACGCGGGTGCCCGTTTCGCTGCGCCTATTGCTACAACGGCGTCTACAACGGTCGCCGCTGGCGGGGCCTGTCGGCCGAGCGTACGCTGGAGCAGGTGCGCACGCTGGTCCACACACACGGCATCCGCGATCTTTACTTCGTAGATGACATGTTCTTCACGAACCCGGCACGGGCGCGGGCGATCGCACTGGGTCTGCTGCCGCTGGGAATTACGTGGCAGATCCAGGGCGTCGACATCCTGGGCCTGAAGCGACTAACCGACGAGGATCTGGACCTGCTGGTGCGCTCCGGATGCACCCGAATGAGCGTGGGTATCGAGTCCGGGTCACCACGAATCCGTGATCTGATCCACAAGACCGGCCAGATCGCGGATGTGGTCGAGGTGGCGGATCGTTTGGCTCGCTACCCTATCATTCTGTACTGCAGTTTCATGTGCGCCCTGCCGACCGAAACGGACGACGACGTGCGGATGACGGTTGACCTAGCGTTCGACCTGCTGCGGCGCAACCCGAACATCCGCATATCGCCGTTCTACAATTTTTCTCCCTACCCCGGCACCGAAATGTTCGCGCAGGCGGTGGCGCTGGGGCTGTCGGTGCCAGAAACCTTGGAGGGCTGGGCACAATTCGGTCATTCGCGGACGAACCTGGACCTGGGGCGCCGACAATTCTACGAATCGCTGTACTTCACCTCGCTGTTCTTGGACGACAAGGCCCGTGAATACGGGATGCCGCAGTGGGCCGTCGCCTTGGCGCGCCTGTATCGGCCCGTCGCACGGTTCCGGACGCGCCATCTGTTTTTCGCCGGCTTGTTCGAAAAGGACGTGATGGACTGGCTGATTCCTCGATGGGACCGCCTACAACGGGGGTTCACGCGCCCCGGCCATCGGCCCGCAAAGCCAGTTGCATAGCAGAAGGTGATGCCCTATCCTCGTAGGACGGCTCTGGGAAGGGGGAACCAAGCGATGTCGCGGCGCATCGGGCTTGCCGTAGTGCTGGCGGTCCTGATCCTGGCTGCGGTGGCCGCAGTGGTTTCCCGGTTGGTGGCCAAGGGCTCTCCCCCGGGGGAGGCCGAACCCGATCCTGCCTTTTCCCAGGAAGCCGGTGAAGCGGTTTCTGCCCTGGATGACCCGGTTCCCGAAAAGAAGCGGCCCAACAAGGCCGAAGAAATCGGTTGGGCGCCATTCATCGGCTCGCCCGAAGACTATGGCCTGGACGTCCAGGAATTCCACAGGCTGCGGCTCCGGTCCCAGACACTAGGCCAACCTGAGGCGGGCGAAGGCCCCGTGGCAATGCCAGCATTCAAGTACGTCACATTGGACTACCAAGTCGACATCGACACCAACAAGGCACTGAAGGAACGGATGAAACTGTACGAGGCCGTTCTGGCGCAACGGATCCTGACAGCGGCAACGTTCACCATTTTGATGCACAAGGTGGACACGAAACACTGCGAACAGAACGACCCCGAAGCCTACTGGGAGCCCGCACTACCGGTGATGCCCGATGTGGTGTCGGTCAAGCCCCCTCTGGTTCTAAAAGAGCAACCGGCATCGCAGGTAATCGTTCGCGCAAACCAGCCCATGAAATTCGACGTGGTCGCGGAATGCAATGCCCTGCAGCAATACACCGGCGGTCGGTTCGCAGGCACCATCATTTTTCGAATGCCCGGCCGAATTCCACCGGACGCGCAGATCACGGATAACATCCGGGCCGATTTCGTCCTGCTGATGAAGTGACATCCCCGGCATCCAGAGGCGGCGGATTTCCGAGCGGAATGCGCAAAATCCCGAGGTTCGAACCCACCCACAACGACCGACCGTCCCGGGAAAGTTGAAGCCCTCGAACGAAGCGGCCCGCGAACCACTCTTTGACCCTGGCGCCGGTGCCCGCTTCCAGTGCCACGACCCCACCAGACAGGAAGTCGGCAAGGTAGACGCGGTTGCGCAACCGATCCAAAACCATCGCCCTCATGCCGGGGCCGACCCAGAACGTGTCCTCGATATGGCCAGAATCGTAGTCGATCCGCAGCAGCAACCCGAGGCTGGCGATGACCGCCCAGGCCTCGCGTGCCCGCGCATCGAACTGGCAACCCCAGACCATGGAAAACCAGATCCAGGGATGATCGGCGGACGTTACCAGCAGCCGCGGGGAAAATGGACGGCCTCCGAAAGCGATCAACGCGCCAGCTTGCCCCTGCCAGGGCAACAAGATCGACGGGGAGAAACAGATCAGGCCATCGCCCGAGGCCTCGTCATAGAAGACGTCGCCGGCACCAAACGGCACCGGAACCAATTCCCCTGCCGCGGTCAGATCAGAAGCGCGCAGCGGCAGCATCCCTGACGCATCGTCAAACAGCACGCCCAGGGTGTCGGTCGGTCCGTCGTGGAACAGGTGGACGCTGGGCCGGTCCAGCGCTGCTACCGCCAGAGGCTCGAACGGGCCTTGGGTCGGAAACGCGTAGACGGCGCCGCGCTTGCCCGGCCCGCCCCCGCCCCAGGTCACCATAAACAGGCGATCGCCCGACGACGAAGCGGCGATACCCTCGGACTTGCCTTCGCCCAGGCAATGCAACGCCGACACGTCGGTCCGGTACTCGCAGATGCTTCCGGCGAGTTCGGTGGGCAGTTCCGGATCGAACGGTACGTCGTTAAGGATCCCCGGCTGCGTCGTGAACACCAATCGGTCGCCAACGGGGTCTTCCCAGACGCGCCGCATGTAGCGCCCCAGGCGATGGGTCCGCCCGGGTTCGCACGCCAGCAGCGCCGAGTGGGCGGGCAGCACTACATCGACCTCGGGGTCATTTTGGACACGCAGAAAGTCGTCACAGCGGGTACGGCCGTCCTCAAACCCCCAGCCAACGACGCAAGCGGCGATCCATAGGCCGATCGCCAGGGTTGCCGGGACCCGAACCCGCGGTCTCCCGAACCGGCCGGCAAGCCCCGCAACCGCAAGCAGGCACACGATGGCCATCAGCCACAGCGGCACGGCCCAGGCCAGCGATTTGCCGAACATCGCCGCAGTTACCAGCCAGCCCACCCACACAAACCCCATCAACACTTGAAAAACTCGAACTAGTAGGAGCAGCCCAGGTCGCTTGGGCCGCAGCGAAGACACCACCGACAGCAAGGTGGCCGCCGCTGCGGCACCTAACGCCACCAAGGCCCCAAGCGGTGATTGCAACCAGGAAAAAGCCCCCAGCGACCCAGCGAAAATCAGCACCAGGGTCACGATTCGCCCATAGCGTCCTTCGGGCAGCGCCGGGAACAATCGGCTGGCGCAATTCGCTGAGCCTCGTTTCTTCATGGGCGAGCCCGCGAAGGCCCACGCAGCGGCAACAGGCCGTTGAACAGCAGGTTCAGTTCGGTCGTGCAGTTCCAGTAGCAGTCACGGCAGGCGGCGATATCTCGCCGGACCGTGTTGTATCGCTGCGAGGACCACAGATCGCGCAACGGCGTATGCAAGATGTTACCGATCGGGGGACGGCTGCGCACCCAGGGCTCGCACGCAAAAACGTCGCCGTACGGGTCCACAGTGGTATGAAAATAGCCGGCATAACAGCGCAAATCACTGGGTTGGCCACGAAACGCCGGCACAATCCTGTCCAGATACGCATCGCTGGAATCCAGCGGCAAAACGCCCCGCAGCGCCTTAAGGCGGTCCGCGACACGGGCGGCCTCGGCCAGCCAGGCACGGTCCCCGGGCCGCGTCAACGAATCGTCCATGTAGCC
>CAZHDQ010000314.1:0-4366 GCA_964531595.1 uncultured Anaeromyxobacteraceae bacterium | reverse complement strand
GCATCCGGTTACACACGGGCAGAAGCGTCGGGCTTGTACCGCCGGCCAGCCCTTCCTCGGGATAGCACATCCCCTGGTAGTACAGCACTTCCCCCGGACCCTGAACCCTGGGCGATTCCGAAAGGTACTCCCGGATGTCCTCCAGTATCAGCAGTTTTCGGTCGTGCCAGATCAGGTCCTCGGGAAACCAGGGGCCAGGCCCACAAGGTGCGGCCAGCCAGACACCGGGGCCGTCGGGCAGGTCCGGCATCGTCCGCTGGAGGAAATCCCATTCCTGTTGCACGGCACGCAGGGTCGTCACGTGTTTCAGCCGAACGCCGATTCCCACGCAGCACAGGGCCGCAACGACCACGATCACGACAAGGCGAAACATGCGGCGAATCGGAAGCTCGTACGCAAGGTACGACAGGCCCCACGCTGCCGCCAGGATTGCGAACGGCAGCGACGGCAATTGAGTGCGCAGGTTGAAGATGGGGCTCGAGTAGAACAACATCGGCACCAGGGATGTCGTCAAAAATCCCACCAGTAACCACGCGGCAGCGCGCAGATCCCGCACCGCCCCGACCACGAGGCCCAAAATCGACAAGGCGATCAAGGCCCAGGGCGTCCATTCGGGCATGAGCCAAGCCCACTGCAGGTCCTTCCAGGCAGGGACACCAGGCAACGCATCTGGCAGCAGGCCAGCCAGCAACCGCCCGGCCACGACCCCCGCGACAAGTAAAACCACGCCCGCCACGACGCCCGGTCGCAACAGCAACCCCGCCACCTCACGCGGACGGGCAACCGGCAGTACGAGCAGCGCGAGTAGAGGTGCGTGGATCATCTCCGGCCGCGACTGGGTAGCCAAAAACAGCGCCCCAAGAGCGCCAAACAGCACCCAGCCGTTGGGCATCCTGGCGAAGCGTACGGTCAAAGCGAGGCCGACCACCAGGAAGAAGGTCCCGGCGACCGGCAATACCTCGGACGCCGAAAATCGAAGATGCTGGGGAAGGACGGCGAGGATCAAGGCCGCAAGGATGGCCCTGTCCCACCGCTTGAAGAGTTCGTGGGCCAGCCAAGCGAGCGCGGGAACTGTCGCCACCGCCAGCAACCAGTTCGCCAGGAAGATAGAACGGGGACCAAGTCCGAACATCCATTGCGTGGCGCTAAACAAGGCAGGCCCGGTCTCACCGTACACGCCGACACCGGTGTCGTACAGCGTCGCCAGTCGGTGCGCGGCGTGGAAGAATTCGTGCAAAAACGTCCAGGGCGACACATACCAACGCAACAAACCCGCCAACACGGTCACGCCTAGCAGCGTCCAAATCACCCGCGTCGGCGGCGGATCGTAGCGAAAGCGGCGGATGCCCGTCACTGCGACGGCACAGAACACGCCCAAAAAGACCAGGAGCAGGACGGCACGCCACAGGAAACCCGGCAGCACCATGTCCCAGACATTGAAGGCGTCGTTGCCCACCAGGACACGCCCCAACTCACCGACAACGCGAACCGCAACAGGATCCGCCAGCAGTCCCGGCCCCTGCGATCCCTGCACTCGAAGGCAGTGGTGTCGGGAGCGGACCAGGCAGGCCCCATCCTCTGGTGCCTCCAGGTTCCGATCTGCGATCCCGATCCGGATTCGCGTCCCGTCCGGTCCAGACAGGACGACATGCAGCACCGGGCTGAGGGCCTGGATCCGGTCGATCTTCCAGCCGAACGCCAGTGAATCGCCCGACTGGAGCGGGTGCAAAAGCCCCCTGGCCGCAAACCGATCGAACAACCACCAGCGCAGGCCGGGTGTCCCCGACACAGACGGTCCTGGAACCATGTCGATGACGATGCCGGACAAGACCCCCGACAAAGCCTGCCTGGCCGCGTCTGGCAGCCCAGCGTCCACATGGAGGATGCACCAGTTTCCATCAACTCTGTCGGGGCAATCGGCGTCCGTCTGGCCGACGACCACGTCGCCGCACCAGCCTTCCGAATCGACGCACAGACCGACCGTCGCCTGGTCGCCTTCGGCCCGCAGGCCCTGCAAACGGATGGCGGGCGCCAATTCCTTGAGCCTGGAAAACAGGTCCGACACGACCTGCGTCGACAGGCCCTGGCACGCGGCGTCCCCGCCAGACGTGGCTGACACGACCAAGCATGCCGCCAAGCAGGCAATGAACCTGCCGGGAAGCAAGCGACCGACGTGGATCCACGCGTTTTGCACGATCCTGACGCTCCAGGAAAAATACCCTGACCAAAGGGCTTTAGCCGGCTGTTTCACGAACCTCGAACCGCACCGAATGTTAGGATAGGCGGCCAGGCAGCACAACACGAGGTCACGACACCTTTGTCACGCTGCCTTTTGACAACCCCGCCACTCGCGGTTAGCCTCGCTTCGGGCCAGGATCCGGCCACATTCAATCCATCTGGGAGTCGACCATGCAGACCCGCATCACCGAACTGTTCGGCATCCGCCATCCGATCGTGCTGTCCGGCATGAGTTGGGTCAGCACTCCGGAGATGGTCGCAGCCGTATCCAACGCCGGCGGCCTGGGAATTCTGGCGACCGGCGTCTACGGCGCCCAGCAGACGCGGGATGCGGTCCGACGTGTCCGCGAGTTGACTGACAAGCCGTTCGCCGCGAACGCAACACTGTACTTCCCCGGTGCGCGCGAAAATGCCCAGGTGCTGCTTGATGAGCAGGTTCCAGTCATCAACGTGTCGATGGGCAAGGGCGACTGGATTGTCGAGGGCGCGCGCAAGTACGGCGGAAAGGTCATAGCGACGGTCGTCAACGAAAAACACGGGCGGGCGGCTGAACGATGGGGCGCCGACGCGCTGCTGGCGACGGGTCACGAGGCGGCGGCCCACGGTGGCGACGTGACGACAATGGTGCTGATCCCAACGCTGGCGGATGCGGTCACGATCCCGATCGTCGCCGCCGGCGGCATCGCAGACGGACGCGGACTGGCGGCGGTATTGGCGCTGGGCGCCGATGGCGTCGCGATGGGCACACGGTTGATGGCAACGCAGGAAAGCCCCGTTCACGCATCCAGCAAAGGCGCGGCGGTCAAGGCCGATTCGTACGGCACTCAGTACACCACGCGGTTCGATGGCCAGCCCTGCCGCATCCTGGTTACGCCGGGCTCGAAGACCGCGGTGCGGCGAGGGCTCGACCTGCCCCGGGCGTTCTTCAACTCGCGCGAAATCGCGGCAATGATGGGCATTCCTTACGGAAAACTGTTCCTGGGTGTCACTTTATCGGGCTGGCAGAACATCCGCCAGATGGCGTTCCTGGCCAACGCGTTCAAGGCATTCAAGCAGGCCTGCGTGGATGGGGACCTGAAACACGGCGTGCTGCCACTGGGCCAAGTGGCCGGCCTTGTCCACGACCTGCCAACCGTCGCCGAGGTGATCGAGCGAACCGTCGCACAGGCCGAACAAATCCAGGCCAAGGCCGCCAGCCGCGGCGCGTGAACCCGCCAGACCAGCCCCGTGTTCCTAACCTTGAAGGGATCTCATCGAAAGGGAAATCCGGCGGCGCGGTGCATCGACCGCCAACACCCTTACCTGGACATGCTGGCCGGCGCGCACGACCTCCGACGGCACCCGCACGAACCGATCGGCCAGTTCGCTGACGTGGACCAACCCATCCTGGTGGACACCGATATCAACGAATGCGCCGAATGCCGTCACGTTCGTCACGACACCCGCCAGGACCATGCCCACCTGCAAGTCGTCCAGCGTCGAAACGTCGTCTCGGAAGGCCGGCGCCTGGAAGGAAGCCCGCGGGTCTCGGCCCGGCCGCCCCAATTCGGCCACGATGTCTTTAAGCGTGGGCTCACCGACATCGCTGTCGACATACCGACCCACGTCGATGCGGGCGGCCGCCTCGGGACGGCCCACCAATGATGCCAACGGCGCACCCAGGTCGCGGGCGATCCGCTGGACCAGTGCGTAGCGTTCAGGGTGGACCGCTGAAGCATCGAGTGGGTCCTCGCCATCGCGAATCCGCAGGAAACCCGCCGCCTGCTCGAACGTTTTGGGCCCCAACTTGCGTACTTTCAGCAGGTCGCGGCGCTTCTTAAAGGGCCCGTCCGCATCGCGTGCGGCCACGATATTTGCTGCGATGGCCGGCCCGATTCCGGCCACATACGACAGCAATGATGCGCTTGCGGTGTTCAGTTCAACGCCGACCGCGTTCACGCAAGATTCCACCACTTCATCCAGGCGGCGCTTCAGCAAAGTTTCATTGACGTCGTGTTGGTACTGACCCACGCCGATCGCCCGGGGCTCAACTTTGACCAGTTCGGCCAGCGGGTCTTGCAGACGGCGAGCTATGGAAACCGCGCCGCGCACGGTCAGGTCCAGGTCAGGAAATTCGGTGCGGGCCACA
>CAZHDQ010000313.1:0-4374 GCA_964531595.1 uncultured Anaeromyxobacteraceae bacterium | reverse complement strand
GCGGATGGCGGCGGCGGCGGGGGCCGGCTTCTCCACCGCCACGGATCTGGCCGAAGTTTTGGGGTCCGCCATTGCCTTGAAACTGTTGTTCGGCCTGCCACTGCTGTGGGGCGTTGCGATCACCTCGGCGGATTCGCTGCTGTTGATGGTCCTGGGCCATTACGGGATCCGGAAGATCGAGGCCCTGATTATCGGCCTGATCACCGTTATCGCACTGGGCTTGTTCGTGGATGTGTTCCTGGCGCAGCCGGAATGGGGCAGTGTTGCAAAGGGCCTGATCCCTGGGCTTCCTGGGCCGGGCGCCCTGTTCGTCGCAATGGGGATGCTGGGGGCCACGGTCATGCCGCACAACCTGTACCTGCACTCGGGGTTGGTCCAGACCCGGATGATCGGTGACTCCGTCGAGGACAAGCGCGACGCCATCCGCCTGAACACGCTGGATTCCGCGGTGGCACTGAACATGGCGTTCCTGGTCAACGCGGCCATCGTGGTGATGGCGGCCGCGACCTTTTTCCGCACCGGGCACCACGACGTCCTGGACATCGAGCAGGCCCACGAACTGCTGGCACCGATCCTGGGCGCGTCCGTAGCACCGGTGGTGTTTGCGTTGGCCCTGCTGGCGTCGGGACAAAGTTCCACCATCACCGGGACCCTGGCTGGTCAGATCGTGATGGAAGGCTTTTTGAACTTGCGCGTGCCACCTATGATCCGACGGCTGATCACGCGCTTGGCGGCAGTGACCCCGGCGATCCTGGTGCTGGCGCTTATGGGCGAGTCCCAAACCGGGCCCCTGCTGATCCTGTCCCAAGTTATCTTGTCCCTGCAACTTGCCTTCGCGATCATTCCCCTGCTGCACCTGGTGTCGGATCGTCGCCACATGGGACCTTTCACCATCGGGCCGGTTTCCAGGGTGCTGGGGTGGCTGACCGCGGTCACTGTGGTGGGGCTGAACGGGTGGCTGGTGACCGAAATTCTGGGGGAGTGGACCCCCCGATTGCCCGGGTGGCTGTCGGTGTCGATCTTGGTGGCTGTGGCGGGGATTATGTTGCTGCTCGTGTACGTGACCCTGTGGCCCTGGCTGCGCAACGACCAAACGCGCACCCAGGTTTCGGCCAGTCCCAGCATACACGCACCAGCCGAATCCTTGGCCCAGCACCTGGCGTTGCGGGCCGAACCAGTGGCCAGGGTGGCGGTGGCCCTGGACTTTTCGGGGCATGACGCTGATGTCTTGCGCGAAACCCTGCGCGTGGCCGGTGCGGACAGGCCACATCTGGACCTGCTGCATGTCGTCGAGAGCCCGTCTGCCTGGTTCGCGGCCCGGGACGCGTGGGATCGGGAGATGAAGGCCGACGCCGAGCGCCTGGATTCCTACGCAAAGGAACTGCGTGCCCTGGGATTCGAGGTGTCTTCGCACTTAGGGCGCGGCCGGCCCGTGGCGGAGCTGACCCGGATGGTCGGTGAGATTGCCCCGGATCTGCTGGTCCTGGGCGCCCACGGTCATCGCTTTTTCCTGGACATAGTCCTGGGTTCTACCGCAGACCGCCTGCGCCACCGTGTCCATGCCAATGTGCTGGTCGTCCGTTCCCAGAAGGGGAGGGCAGTCGTCTTGTAGCCCGGCAAGCGCCTGTTCGGACCTGTGGATTCAGTTGGTTGCCTGGCGGGCGGCGTGTTCGACCCAAAGGCCCAGCAACTGCAGCGTGAACTCGACCGACTTTGACATCCATTCCAGGGACACCCATTCCTTGATGGAATGGAAGTTCTGGCCGCCGGCCCACAGGTTCGGTGTCGGCAGGCCCATGTAAGTCAACCGGGCGCCGTCAGTGCCGCCACGGATCGCCTTGCGGATCGGCTCGATGCCCAACCGGCGGGCCGCCTCGAACGGCAGGTCCATGACCAGTGGGTGGTTCACCATCTCGAAGCCCATGTTCCGATACTGTTCCTTCACCTCGACAGAAACCTTGCTGCCCGGGAATGCAGCGTGGACCTCGGCTACCGCTGCACGAAGGTCTGCGGCACGTTCCGCCAGTTCGTCGTTGGTAAACGCGCGGAGCAGCACCTTGAGTTCAACGCGCGAGACATCGCCCTTGATATCGTAAGGGTGCAGGTAGGACTGGCGGCCTTCGGTCGTTTCGGGGAGGTGAGCAGTCGGCAGGCTGTCGATAAGCGCCGCGGCCATCCGCACTGCGTTGATCATCTTGCCTTTTGCGTAGCCTGGATGCACGTCGGCGCCTTCCAGGACGACCTTCGCCGAGTCGGCGCAGAACGTTTCGTCCTCGATTTCCCCCAGGTCGGATCCATCCAGTGTGTAGGCGTACTTTGCACCGAACGCCGCAACGTCGAAGTGTTCGGTGCCACGGCCGACTTCCTCGTCGGTGGTGAATGCGATTCGGATAGTGCCGTGCTTGAATTCAGGATGCCGGCGCATCCAGTCGACCGCCGTCATGATCTCGGCGATGCCGGCCTTGTCGTCGGCGCCCAGCAGTGTTGTGCCGTCGGTGTGAACCAATGTGTGGCCGATGCAACGCGCCAGGTTCGGATTCTCGTCGACGCCGATCGACTGGTCGGTCGTTCCGGTCAGCGGGATGTCGCCGCCAGCGTACCGCTCGACAACTTGGGGCTTGACGTTGGCGCCAGAGCAGCCGAACGCGGTGTCGACGTGGGCGATTAGGCCGATCGTGGGGACAAAGGAGTCCAGGTCCGGTGGATTTGCCCGCACCGTGGCGTAGACGTAACCCCAGTCGTCCATTCGTGCGTCGGTGCAACCCAGCGCGCGCAGTTCATCCGCCAGCATCCGCGAAAGGTCTTTCTGCTTCTCGGTGGACGGGCTGGTCGTCGAGTTTTCGTCGGACTGCGTGTCCACCTGGACATAGCGCAGGAAACGTTGCAGCAGGTCCATTCGATCCTGGGGTGCCAAAGTCGTCGTCATCGTGATCTCCTTTCGAAACTGGGGACATTCCCCGATTATAAAGCACGCAATGCCTCGTCGGCCCGGGTAAAAGGAAGGGCCAGCGTTACGGGTCCTTAGTGATTGTATACTCAGTCGTGCTAGGCGCCAGATCCAGCACGTCGGCAAACGGTTCGTCCATCCCGAACGCGCGCTGCAGCAGCGGCAGCGTGAACCGCTGGACGATCTGCAACTGTAGCGAACGCGGGATTAGCGGTTCCTGATCGCCGACCGGTAGGCCCTGCATTGGCGAGTATCCGTAAACCTTGTGGTCGCAGAACGACCCGTGGTTGCCTCCGGGAAAAACGACACGGTAGCGCGGCGCGACCTGCTTGTTGTATATGCGGTTGACGATAACGCTGGTGCTCTGGGCATCCTTGGCGCCACCGAACACGATGAATTGGCCGGGAACCTTCTTGTCGTCGTCCACCGGTCCCAGGAACACGAAGCCTACCGAGTGGTCCTTCAGATCCTGGTCGGCGCCGATGGCCTCCTCTGCCCGGCCGCTGCCGCGCGAATGTCCGATGAAGGCGATTTCTTCCGTTGTCGAGACGCCGGCCAGCACCGGGTGCAGGGAATCCAGCGCCTTCCCACGCATCTTCGTGATGACGGGCATCAACTTGTCCAGCATGTCGTCGAAGGACTCGCCGGCCAAGTTCTGGTCGGTCTGTGGCATGAACGAAACGAAGCCCCAGGTGGCCAGCAGTTCGGCCAGGTACTCGTACTGGATGTGCAACGCGCCGTTCCCGTGCAGTATGGCAACCAGCGGGAACGCGGCCTCGGATTCGATCGGGGGGCGTCGGACCGAGCCGCACTGGGCTGGGTAGTACACCCGCGTCATCGAAGCGTCGCCCAGGTCCACGTACCCGGCGGCATAGGGACCCGTCATGTCCGGGCGCACGCCGGGAACATAGGTGGCGGGTGGGGTCTGGTCCGTGCAGGCCACGATGCCAGCGGGTGCGATCGCGATCGGTTCCGGCCAAAGCATCAGGTTTAACTTGTTGTAGTAGGCCCAGACCCGCAGGTCGCCGGACATCCCGGCCAGGACCGGTACCAGCAGGCGGGTTTCGTCGGACAGCATGCCAGTGACGTTGACTGTACCAACCCGGGCGCTCGGCTGGTTCGTGCCCTGCCCCCCAAAGAAGCGGCGGCCGTCGATCACCAGCACGTCCCCAACGGCGATTTCCTTGGGATGGATCCCGTACAGCGCCGGTTCGATGTCGACCCAGGTCCCGCGGGGTTGGCATTCGCCCAGCGACATCACGCAGACCTCGTCGGCAAGGCAGTCCGCGAACGACCGACAAAAGGAAGGGGGTTGAGTGCCCGGGTCCTCGGGGCCAGGATCGGTGGCGATGTCGGAAGGGCCGTCGTCTGAAGGCCCGGGGTCCAGTTTGGCGTCGTCGCTGCCTGGGTCGCTGCCTGGGTCGGCG
>CAZHDQ010000312.1:0-4376 GCA_964531595.1 uncultured Anaeromyxobacteraceae bacterium | reverse complement strand
GCCGCTATCCGGTCCCAGGCGCCCGCGTCAGGTGTCCCGGCTACCTTGGCCCGCAGCGCTTCCTCGTCGGCGACCTTACGTGAGAATTGTTCAGCGTCGGCCAAGGCCTCGAAGCGTCCCTTGAATGCCTTGTAGGCGTTCTCGATCCCGAACAGCAATTCCATCCCGATGCGCCGCTGTTCGTCGCCACGCCGTCCGAATTCGGTCAGCAGTCCGCGCAATTCGGCGTACCGTACCAGCCGCGCGGGAACCAGAACGTCGCGCAGGAAGGCCAGTTGCGCCACGGTCAGCATGCGTTGGGTGCGCCCAGGGTGGCCGCTGACAAACACCAGTTCATCCTCGCGGGCTCCTACCTTGCTTAACCGGAAGAAGTCTGGCGTCTTCGCTGGCTTGCCGTTTTCGTAGGCGCGCAGCAGTGACGAATCCAGGTCGTAGCGTGGGAACGTGAAGTTATCGGGGTCGCCTCCGAAGAACGCGGCCCGGAATTCAGGTGCGAACGCCAGCCGAACGTCCTGGTAGCGTTTGTAGCGATACAGGTGATAAGCGCCCCCCTGGTATAAAGTGACCACGTCGCAACGCCACTTGCTGCCTTCGGCACATTCGGCCTCGATCCGGTTCGTTTCGGCCTTCAGTGCATCGATGTAGGCTGCGTCGTCCAGTCCACGGGTCGCCGCGCCGATCCGCTCGGTCACGTCGCGAATTTCGATCAACTGGTTCAGTTCGATTTCAGGACAGCGAAGTTCGCCATCCTGCGTCTTGGCAAGGAACCCGTTCTCCATCAAGTCTTTGTCGGTGGTCGACAACTGCTGGATGCATCCCGATGCGCAGTGGTGGTTCGTCAGGACCAGCCCGTCCTTCGACACGAACGATCCGGAACAACCACCAGCAAGGCGCAGGGAAGCTCGCTGGGCGTGGCTTAGCCATTTTTCAGTCGGCTTGAAGCCGTACTTCGCCCCAACCTCGGCGGAGGGGAAGTCGTTGAGCAGCCACATGCCCTCGTCGGCTGATGCCGGCAAGGCGAACAGGAGCGCGATCGCAGTCACCAGGAAACGGGGGAAAAATCGCATGATTGAAGGACTCCACGGGAAGGTGCGCGGAATGTAACGCTGGTCGCGCGGCTGATCAATAGCGTCAAATCGACCGCGGCAGGTACATGCCATTTACGAGGCTCTTTTATCGATCCCGACGGGGATATCCTGCACAGAATGCGAGGCTCAGCAGTTCTTTGACTGCCGCGTCGGTTGCCTCGGTCTTCGTCACCGCTACGCTTGACACTGGCCTGGTCGGTTCGAACAATGCCACCGATGCATGCTCGCGTTCCCAGGTAGTGCCGGATGAGGTTCGCCTGAACGGTGGTACTGATGGCGGTCGTCAAGGATATTGCGGTCCTGCGGTGACGTTCGCGCTGTCTACGAGCTGTGGCGGATTGCTGTCGGATGGGGCGTGTTGAAATCGTTATTTGCTGTTGCCAAGGTGCTGCGGTTTCCCTAGGGTTAATGTGGCTGCCCGCCTGAACGGGGCGTTTCGGCAAGCGGAGGCGAAACATGTTGCAACGGCATTTTGCGATAGGGCTTTTGGGCTGTCTGGCGCTCATTGCGGTCGGCTGCAGTTCAGATTCCGCCCCGAGCCTGAGCTTTGACCTGCCGATGAACCGGGACGTGCCTGCCGGCGGCTCCGACGCGATCAGCCAGGACCCAGGTGGTGGTCGAGACACCGTCCAGCCGGTCGATCCGGGCGTGGACCCCGGCGTGGACCCCGGCGTTGATCCCGGTGTTGATCCCGGTGCTGATCCCGGCGTTGATCCCGGCGTGGATCCCGGTGTTGATCAAGGTTTCGCGGACCCGGGTGCGCCGGATCCAGGATCGGATATCCAGGACGACCCGGGGGTTGTAGATCCGGGTTTAGACCCCGGCGAATCGGAATGCCGGGTCCCAGAAACACGCGATGTTGCCTGTGGCCTCAACGGTCGAGGCGTGCAGACTCAGACTTGCGTCGACGGGCACTGGGGTGATTTCAGCGACTGCGTCGACCCGGACGTTTGCCGCGACGACGCCGAGTTGCTGGAGCCGTGCGGATTGAACGGCCGAGGTATGCTGGAAGCCATCTGTGTTGAAGGCGCCTGGGACACCGACGAGTGCGACGACCCTGACGAATGCGTCGATGACGACAAGCGTGTCGTTCCGTGCGGTACCAAGGACCTGGGCCTTGGCGACCAAGGCTGCGTCGCTGGCGAGTGGGTCGCCGGGGGCGGGTGCCGTGTGCCGGGTCGCTGGCAGTGTGTCCAAGAAAACTGCCGGCCGCTTTTCGGGGCGAAAACTTGCGGAGACGGGAAATGCGACCCCAAGTCTGGCGAGTCCCCGAAGTCCTGCCCCGCTGATTGCGGCAGCTTAGCGGGCGCCTCCGGCGAAGGGGAGAGTTGCAGGGATCCATTCGACTGCATTTTTTATGACTGGCCCGTCAAGGGCTACGGGTACTGGGTCTGCACTGGGATTCTTAAACGGACCTGCGCGGCCAGGGCGGATGCCACCTACTGCGGAACTAAACGGCATGACTTCTGCGAGCTTGGCACGCTGCAATCCGAGAGCGACCAGAGTTGTCCGCTCGACTGCCCTGGCGAAAGCCTCACGTGCAGGAGCGACTACAACTGCATCTATCATCCGTGGCCGGACCAGGCGTGGTAGTCTTGGCCGATTAGATTTCCTGCAAACCGGGAGGACCCAATGGCCCCGATTACCTGGACCCTGGACGGTTCGGTCGCCACATTATGGATGGACGACGGCGAAAATCGGCACAATCCCACGTTTATCCAACAATTTTTGGGTGCGATGGACGCGATAGAGGCGGAACCGGCGACCCGGGCCGTCGTGGTCGCGTCAAAGGATGCCAAAAACTGGTCCCTGGGCATCGACCTTGCCTGGATTTCGGCCGCCATGACCGATCCGGCCCGCCACGACGAGATCCGCGATTTCCTGCGCGGCCTGAACCAGGTGTACGCCCGCTGCCTGACTTTCCCGATGCCGGTTATCGCGGCAGTCGGTGGCCACGCGTTTGGCGACGGGGCGTTGCTGGCCTGCGCGTGCGATTTTCGCTTTATGCGGTCCGATCGCGGCTTCTTCTGCTTCCCCGAGGTCGACCTGGGCATCCCGTTCCTGCCTGGAATGATGGCCGTCGTTCGAACGGCGTTCCCGGACTGGAAACTGGATCTGATGATGCTGAGCGGCCACCGAGCGGGCGGGGCCGAACTGGCCGATGCACACGTCGTCTTCCAGGCGTGCGACGGGCCCGAGGCCCTGATGCAGGCCGCCACGGAATTCGCCAGGACCTTCGACAAGGGGCGTGGTGTTTTCCGGACCCTCAAGCAGCGCCGGTACCGCGAGGTTCTGGACGTGTTCGAGACGTTGGACCCGCCGGTGATCGCGAAACTGCAGTTGATGGTGAAGTAGGTCGCCCAGACCTGGATTGTTCCACGTTGTCGGGATCAGAGCGCCGGAGAGGCCATGGCGACTGGCTCGCAGAGGAGCGTGCCGGAGTTGCAAACCCAGCCGCTAATGCAATGCGTTGCAGTGTCCGCACAGCCACATTGGCTGTCCATGCCCCCTTGGGTCGGCATGCAGAGCCCCGAAAGGCAAGCTTGGTTCTGGTAGTTGCAGACGGAGGGCCCGAGCATCTTCTTAAGGAATGCGTTGTTTTCGAGATTCATTTTGCAGAACTCGGTCTCGGGGTCGTAGCAGCCCAACATGCACATCTGGTAGTTGGGGCCGTCCACGGTGATTGCGCAGCCCATGCATCCTTCAGCACATTTGCCGGCGCAGCAGCCAAAGAACTCGCCAAGATTCTCGCATCCGACGCTGCTGTTGCACTCCGAGCAGATCCCCGGCCCCTGGTCGCACGCACCGCTGACGCATTGTTCATCGGCCGTGCAACCTGTTCCCATGTCCCGCTTCGAAAAGCACCGCGATGAGCCTAGGAAAGTCTCTGGATTGTTGTCGCACCACATTGTGGCGGGGTCCGGGCAATGCTCGTCTGTCTGGCACGTACAGACGTCGTCCATGCATTCCTCGCTGAGGCATTCACGGAAGTCGCGGCACTCTTCGCCTGCCACCTGGGGTTCCTTGAGCGGGATATCCTCTTCGCCGGGATCCTCAACCGCGCCTGGGTCCTCGGTAGCGCCTGGGTCCTCGGTTGCACCTGGATCCTCGGTTGCACCTGGATCCTCGGTTGCACCTGGATCCTCAATGTTGCCGAAATCATCGACCACGCCTCCTGGGTCGTCCCGTATCACGTCCGCCTGTCCGAAGTCCGGCGCCTCGACCACCACCTTGCCGCATGCGACCAGCGCTGCCGCGAGGAAGAACGAAATCATCAGATGCCTCATG
>CAZHDQ010000311.1:0-4388 GCA_964531595.1 uncultured Anaeromyxobacteraceae bacterium | reverse complement strand
GGTCGTCGGTCATCCCCGCCTTGGGACGCCAGCCTTGCAAGTCCCGATCGAGGTCGATGCGGACGACCTTGTACGGCGCCAGGAACCCGTCCTCGATGCCCTGCTTCAAGGTGTAGGTGTAGACCGGATCTTTGAAGTAGGTGAGCGTACTGACTTCCTTTGTTTCCTTGGGCGTCGCCGTCAGACCCAGTTGGATGGCAGGCTCAAAGTAGTCCAGGATGCCGCGCCACGCGCTGTCATCACGGGCGCTACCTCGATGACACTCGTCGATCACCACGAGGTCAAAGAAGTCCCGCGAGAACTGCTTGTAGATGTTGTTTTCTTCCTCGGTGCCGCTTACCGCCTGGTAGAGCGCGAGGTAGACCTCGTAACTCGGGTCCACTTCCCGGTTTTTGACCTTGGTCATCACCGAGCCGAATGGCTTGAAGTCGTTGGTGATGGTCTGGTCGGCCAGGATGTTCCGATCCACAAGGTAAAGCACCCGTTTCACCCGGTTGGCCTTCCACAAGCGCCAGATGATCTGGAACACCGTGTAGGTTTTTCCGGTACCAGTCGCCATTGCCAGCAGCACCCTGCGCTGTCCTAGGGCGATGGCCTCGACCGCCCGCTGGATGGCGACCCGCTGGTAGTAGCGAGGTTCCTTCCCGCCTGGGTCCTCGTGGTACGGCTGACGGGCAAGTGTGTCGTTATCATCGGTCAAGCCCCGCCACGTACGGTAGCGGCTCCAGAGTTGATCAGGCGATGGGAACTCGTCGAGGGTCAGTTTACGTTCGACGGGCACCGACGCGCCCGTTCGGTCGTGGAACATGAAGGCATCGCCGTTGGATGAGAAGACGAAGGGGACATCCAGCGCTTCGGCGTATTCGAGTGCTTGCTGCATCCCACCGCCGACCGGGTGGGAGTTGTCCTTCGCTTCAATGACTGCCAACGGAAGGTTCGGGCCGTAGAACAGCAGATAGTCCGCACGACGCTTCTTACCTCGGCAGGCCAGTTTCCCCCGGACCATCACGCGACCGGCGGTGAAAGTGAATTCCCGACGAATCTGGGTCTGCTTGTCCCAGCCAGCCTTCTCGACGGCTGGCGTGATGAAGTTCTGGCAGATTTCCGTTTCGGTCATGCCCTTCTTGCTCATGGCATCCATCCGTCGTGCAGTGAGCCACGCCATCCCGCCGATGGGAAGGCCGAGGCGCACTTCTCGCGGACCTGCTGCTCAAGATTAAGGGCCAAACTCATGCGCGCCTCTCGCTATCCGGGCTCTGCGTTGGTCAGTTCTGCCTCGGCCGAGTCCTCGTCTGTCTCCACGTCCTCGCCTTCCTCGACGGCGTCGCCGCGGTAGACCGGCTTGCCGGTAGCCTGCTCGATGAGAGTGAGCAGGCCCTTCTGGCGATCCTCCATGAACGCCGTGAAGTTATCGCTGCGGAGCACATTCGGGTCAAACAGATGGGATTCGATGTAGCCGTCCAGTCGGGCGGCATCAATCGGGGCTGTGGCCGAATCACCCCGCTCCAGTTTAGCAAGGTACTCGGAGGGAGCGACGCCCCCAATGATACGGTTCGTTCGGTACGACAACGGGGTCTTGTTGATGATCGAGTCGTACACGGCGGGCTTGATACCGTGGGACTTGCACCAGTCCTGCGGGAAGATGTGGTGAATGTCCACGTTCTCCCCGAAGAAGATCGTGTGGTCGAACCCCTGGCCGGTGCGGAAGTCCTTGGCCCCCTCCTTCATCAGGAGCGCATTGACCCCCTTGTAAGCGGCGGACAGGCGCATTCGCATGGTCTTCAATCGGTCGGCGCGGAAGGTGGCCTCCCTGATGGTCGAGGATTCAGGACCGCCGGAAAGCCACACTGGGACTTCCATGAAGTCGCGGGCAATCCGGGACTCGACGGCGGACCCGTACAACTCCCCGAAAACCCCGTTCCAGTACCACCGCACCAATTTCGCCCGGTTCGCCTCGTGTTCCCACGCCTCTCCGATGTCGGCCAGGATGGCCGCGAGTGGGACGATCTGGGACTGATAGGGCAGGTCGAAGATGCGGTAGATGTGGAGCAGGTGGAGGAACTTCGCCGCCCGGACGAAACCCTCCTCGGCCTGGGTCTCGTACTTCTTGTAGGCATCGAGCGGCAGGTTCAACAGAGCCTGCCGGTTCCCGGACACGGCGGGCAGTTCCTTCCCCTGTTTCCCGTCCGCCGCGGCGGTCCTCCGGCGATCTCGGGTGTGGAACAGCGAGACCGCCTGGAGGAAGTCGGTGTTTGAGACGGCCGCGATGATGCCAGCGTTCTCGCCAGCCGGACGCAAGGTCTCGATGAACCGACGATGCCGCCCCTTAACGCCGTCATCGCCGTACCAATCCTTGCGAAGTTCGTGGCCCGAAGCGGCATACATCGCCGTGACCAACTCAAAGGCATCGAGAGCCTTGCCGCCCGTGTTCACCTTCTCGAAAACAATGCACACAGCCTCCTTCGACGTGGAGCGATCGAGCGCGATGACCGGAATGCGGTAGCCTTTGAAATTCTCCAGCACCTGCCGCTTGAACGCCCGGAACTCGTCGCGGACTGATTCGTGTTGGTCTCCCCGCCAGTGTTTGTCGAACCCATCCTGCCACTTGTCCCAGTCGAAGACCTGGGATACCGGAAACATGAGAGAGGCAAACTCCTTTTCGGGCGTGGACAGATCCATGACCGTCTCGCGACCGAAATCCTTTCGGATGATCCGGTCCTCGGGAATGCCAACAATCGCTTCCTCTCGATCTACCAGCGGGTCCAGGGCCTTTCGAATGTCGATGTAGAACCAGCGTTTGACCTTCTTCCTCTTTGGAGTCACCGTTTCTACGACTTTGTTCCGAATCGTGGATTGATATAGGGATGTAATCCGTTGCTGGCCATCCAGCAGCAACGATTGGGGTACTACCTGCCTCGCCGCTGGCGGAGCTCCCTCCACCGGGCGGGGCTTGAAGTCCACTGGCCCTCCGGTACTCAAAGACATCAGCGCACCGATGGGATAAGCGCGTGAAACCGAGGCGACCAGGCTCTTGATCCGGTCCTCGTCCCAGACCCAACTGCGCTGGAAGTCTGGCAACTGGAGCGCACCTTCACGGCAGTCATCGAGCAACTTGTCGAGATCGATAGGATTCGTCTGAAACGTTGACCCGGCCATTCTGATTGCTCTCCCTGCGAACGTGCGCCAATGTTGCCTCGTTTCGTGATTATTGGACAGTGGTTTTTGGGCCACAACACCTCGTTTAGTCGCCCTGCTGGGCGTGGTGTTCAGGTGCATCAACGATGCTGCCGTGATGTGGCCCGTTGGTACACGAGGCGCTCGAACGTGACCTTTTTCCTAGCGGAAGGAGGGAACTCGGCCTGGAAGCGGTCGAACAACCCGCGGTAGGCCAGCATGTGTGCCTTGGACCATAACCTTGTCGCCGAACAGGGGGGGGGGGCTCAGGCCGCTGGGCCGGGCCAGGGAATCCACGGCGCCATGAGGTAGTCCTCAGCACGGCCAACGTGGACCAGCGAGGGAGACCGAACGAAGACCTTCCAGTCGGTTACGGGAGGGGCCGGGAGCATTGCTGCGGTGCGGATAGCCTCGTCGAGCCCGGCTAGCAGTTGAACGGTTTCCCGGACCAGCCACGAAAGTACCACCAAGTAGGATCCGAGGCGATTCGGCTTCAGAAGCTGCTCATCCCAAACGGCGAACCGTGACCATGGGGCCGCCGCAACAGGCACCGCGAAGCCGTCGTCCATCACGTAGAAATTCTTGGCTTCGTGGCCATGATGTTCGATTCCCACCCGGAGGTCTCGGATCAGCGCGAACGTTGGGGCCGCACGGACAATGAATTCAGCGAGAGGTTCTGGGAATAGGTACTTTTCGCGAAGGTCGGGGAAAGGCATCTTGGCCAGGTCGTTGAAACTCGTCGGTAACTCGGGGACCTTCTTCAACCGGGCTCCATCGAATTGTCGGACCATGCCCCAGAAGCCCTTCACCAAGAACTGCACCTGGTCGTACATCGCCCGGTTGTTCATGAGGAGATACTCGAACTCTGAGCCCAGGATAGCGCTCCAGGCCAAGTCCCGATGTGTTCGAGAGTGGTCCAAAAAGAGGTGGTACTTGGCAAGTGCTGCCCCAAGGTTCATCAGGTCGGACTCGACCTTTCCATACGGCTCGTGAAGCGCCGGGAAAGACAGGTGTCTAACGATGGTGCTCAACAGCGGTGACTCGTAGTCTTCAGGCCGGTCCCGGTCAATAGCGATGTAGGACGCCTCCACCGGGATGCCTTTCATCAGGATGACGTTTCCATCCACAAGGATCGGAATCTTGAAGTCCGCCCCGGGCTCCCTGTAAGGCAATAGGAATACTCTTCGGCCATCAGTCGGAACATGCTGGACGTA
>CAZHDQ010000310.1:0-4390 GCA_964531595.1 uncultured Anaeromyxobacteraceae bacterium | reverse complement strand
GAAGGTGGTCAATGACCCGAAGGATCGCACCGCCGACAGCATGAGCCGGGAACCCCCGTTTTCTCAAGTGGAACCCGCGCGGCCCTGGAAGTTCGACCGAGCCCCCTGGGAAAACGTCATTCGAAAGGTTTCTGCCGTGTTCCTGGACTTCCCTCAGGTGTTTGATTCGTCTGTCGAGGTCAGCGCTGTTCGGTTGACCCGCTTCATGGTCAACAGCGAGGGGACCCGGGTCCGCACGGTCGATGACTACTACCAGATGTTCGTCACGGCGATCGCACGGGCCGAGGATGGCATGCTGGTCCAGGATGTCGTGACCTACTACGGCCGCGTGCCATCGGACCTGCCCAATGCGGCTCAGGTGGTGAAGGCCGCACGCGAACTGGCTGAACATGTTATGCGACTGCGCGAGGCGACGGTACTGGACCCGCAGACGGTGCCGGTGCTGATGTCGCCCGAAGCGACCGGCGTTTTCTTTCACGAAACAGTCGGTCACCGGTTAGAGGGATTTCGCCAGAACAACGAAGAAGAGGGACGCACCTTCAAGGGCCAGATTGGTCAGCGCATCCTGCCGGAATTCATCGATATCTATGACGACCCCGGTCTCGAACGCTGGGACGGCGTTTCGTTGAACGGCGCGTATCGTGTGGACGACGAAGGGGTTCACGGCCAGCGAGCTGATCTGGTTGAGGAAGGCATCCTGAAGGGCTTCCTGATGGGGCGACGGCCGGTCGAGGGCGTCGCGCATTCCAACGGGCACGGGCGGTGCGATGGTTTTCAGCGGCCCGTTGGTCGGATGGCGAATCTTGTGGTCCGCGGACGCGCGCCGGTTACCGATGCCTCGTTGAAGCAGATGCTGCTTGACGAGGTGCGTCGGCAGGGCAAGCCGTTCGGTTTGATCATCGAAACGATTGCCGGCGGGGCCACCAACACCAGTTCGTACGGCTTCCAAGCATACAAGGGCCAGCCCCGGACCGCTTGGCGGGTTGATGCCCAGACTGGCAAGGAAACGCTGGTGCGAGGGTTCGAGATTGTCGGGACGCCACTGTCCTCGATCAACCGGATCCTGGCCACAGGGGACCGCTACGACGTGTTCAACGGATACTGTGGAGCCGAATCGGGCATGGTGCCTGTGTCGGCCATCGCGCCGGCCATGCTGTTCGCCGAGATGGAAACGCAGCGGGCCCAGCAGGAAACGGAGCGACCGCCAATTATGTCGCCGCCGTCAGTCACAGCCGTTGGAGGCGCGCGATGAAGGTCGAGACCGTCGAGTCGATGGGCGGCGCCGGCATCCGCGCAGCCGCCGCGACCAGCGTTGGGCGGATCCGGACCCGAAACGAGGATGCCTTCCTGCTGCGGCCGGACCGGAACCTGTATGCCATCGCCGACGGTATGGGCGGGCACCAACGCGGTGACGTCGCTGCCCGAATCTGCATCGACACGATCGATGGGTGTTTTGGCGACGGGGAAGACCCCGAGATTCGCGAGGCCCTGTCGAAGCGCGACGCTTCGCCGTTTAGAATGCGTTCCTTGGCCGAAGGCGACCTGCTGGCGGCCGTCGAGCACGCGAATCGGATGATATTCGAGAAGGGGCGTTCCAGCGATACCTACCATGGCATGGGGACGACGCTGGTTTCGGCGCTGTTCCGCGGCAAGCAAATGTTCGTCGTCTGGTCAGGCGACAGCCGGATTTACCGCCTTCGCAACGGTCGATTGCGCTTGGTGTCCCACGATCACTCTTTGCTGAACGAATACATCAAGTTGCAGATGATTCGGCCGTCCGAGGCCAGGATGTTTCCCCACCGCAACGTGATCACTAAGGCACTGGGACTGCGGGCCCATGGTGACGCCGAGTACTTGCGCCGGCGCGTGCAAGCCGGGGACTGCTACTTGATGTGTTCGGACGGCTTGAACGACATGATCGATGATGGGCGAATCGCCGACATCCTGTCTGGTCCCGGGACGCTTACTGAACGCAGCGAGGGCTTGATCCAGGCTGCTCTGGACGCTGGAGGCGTCGATAACGTCACTGTGCTGCTGGTACAGATCCCTTAGGCCGCACTCTTCCGCCATCCATTTCCGGATCCTATTGCCTTGTCAAACAGGGCTTTCGTCCCCATGTTTTGCCGTGCGGATTGTTCGTCCTAGAAGGAGGGTTCCATGGAGATGAAGATCACTTTTCCTGGCGGATTGCGGGTAGATGCGGCACACGGCGACCACGTGATCGCGACCGATCAGCGGATCGCGTCGGGCGGCGAAGGTGCGGCGCCCGAGCCTTACAGCCTGTTCATGGCGTCCATAGGGACTTGTTCGGGCATCTACGTGCTCAGTTTTTGCAGGAACCACGGCCTGTCGACCGAGGGCGTGTTCCTGACGCAACGAATGCACTACGACCCGGAGGCACGCCGGATGGCACGGGTCGAACTGGAAATCACGGTTCCGCCTGGCTTCCCCGAGCGCTACCGGAAGGCGTTGGAACGGTCTGCGGAGTTGTGCGCGGTCAAGCAGGCATTGGTGAGCCCGCCTGAGGTTGTGGTGACGTCGATAATCGGCCAGGATCCCGATACGGAAGAATTGCCGGACATCCAACTTGCTGTAAAAACCCCGTGATGCCGGACTACTTGCGTGGAGCGGGCTGTTTGTCCTGAAGTGCGGTCAGGCGTTCGTTTGCCACCGCCACAATCTGGCTGACCAGTTTTTGTTCGGCTTCGCCGGCTTCCTTGCGCGCCTGCATGTTTGCAAGCGATTGGTAGATGCGGATCGCGTCCTGATAGCTGCCAACCCCTTCCATCGCCGTCCCCAGTTCCATTAGCACCGTCGGTTCACGGTTGCCGCCGGACGCTGCTTTTTGCAGGGCTGCCGCCGCCGCGTTGTAGTTTCCGATCATGTTGAGCGCCGCACCGAGCGCCGCCAGGTTGTTTACGTCTTCCTGGAGGCTAACGGAGTTCTGGAGCGCAGAGACCGCCTCTGGGTCTTGCTTGCTCAGCAGAGCCCGCCCCAGGGCCGCCCATGCCATGGAGTTGCGGCCGCCAATCAATGTCGCCTGCCGGGCAGTTTTCACGGCATCGTCGGTCTTGCCGAGCTCCAGTTCAATTATCGCGAGGTCGGCGAGCCAGTCAGGTTCGGCCCGCTTTGCCACAGCCTGTTTGAACCATTCGTTGGCCGCAGGCAGATCGCCGATGGTCCGGAAGGCCGCGCCTAGTCGTGCGAAAACGTGTGGGGTGTCCTTCTGGGCCTTGGCCACGATGGTCATGTGCTCAATGAAAGAATCGGCATCATTGACATCCAAAGAATTATCAAGCGCCAGGCCCATGTGGGCGATCGGGTTGGTCGCGTCCAGCGTCAGAGCGTTTTCGAACAGTCCCGTGGCTTCGTCAATGGCCAACCGGTTGCGCGCGATCAGGCCGCGGAACGCCAGGACCGAGGCCTTTTGGGCGGGGAAGTACCGCTCGACCGTAGCGGCATCCACGAGCGCTTGGTCCAGGTCCACATTGCGCAGTTCCGTGTCGGGCTGCCACGCGATCAGGTACATGCGTGCGAGCGACAAAGCGGGTGCAATACGTTGGTCCGTCGGGGCCAGCCCCCAGGCTCGGTTGGCTTCTGCGACCGCTTGACCGTACTGTTGCTGGGCCAGGGCGGCTTGCGACCTTTCCAGGTGGACCGAGACGGCTCGACAGGTACGCCACGATCGAACAGTTTCCGTCCAGCCGTTGTAGACCAGGGGCAGCACAAGGATGGCGACAATCACCGTGGCGATCCGGCCGCGGTTCGAACAGCAAGCATCGGACATGGGTCCTCCGTCTAGCACGAGGTGCCCCTATTAGGGGTCGGATGATTATGGTCCAATCGACGATGCGAGGGAAGGGGCGCCAACAGTCCGCTTCCCTTGACCGCCGGCTGGCGCGACCGATAGTATCATGTGCGAGTATGCGGTGAGGCGACGAACGTGCAATCCCCGAATGGTAACCAACGCATGATCACGGACATCAACGTGACACCCATGGTTGACGTCATGTTGGTGCTGCTGATCATCTTCATGGTCACGGCCACCTATATTAGCCGGAAGGGATTCGAGGTGCAGCTTCCCGAGGGCGCGTCTGGCGACGAAATACCAGAAACGTCCTTGGCGCTTCGCATCGCTGCGGACGGCCGCATGATGCTGAACGATGAACCGGTGGACATGGATCAGGTGCGCGCTCGCATCCCGGCCATCCTGGCTGAAAATCCTGGCGTTATGGCGGTCGTGGACGCCGACCGTTCGGTCGAGTACGGCCGCGTAATGACCGCCATCGACACACTGCGGTCCATGGGGGTCAAGAATTTCGCGGCCGCCTTGGAACACGAGGGTGACGGCCTTTGATCCCGGCGTTTCGGGACGGGCTGGCGGTATGAA
>CAZHDQ010000309.1:0-4399 GCA_964531595.1 uncultured Anaeromyxobacteraceae bacterium | reverse complement strand
GCACCGGAAGGACCTTCGATTCCTCGGGATGGCCGGTCGCTTCGGAACGGATCCGCTCCAGCAGCGGCAACGCGTCGTCCGGACGATCGAGACCAGCCAACACGTCGACATAACCGTCCAGGTGCCCCCGTTCCGATTCGGTATAAAGCACGTCTTCGAACAGCGCGACCGCATCGTTCGGGTCCATTGGGACGAGCAAAAGCGCAAGGTCGGCGATCACGGACCGCCGGACCGGGTCCGCCAACTTGGTTGCACGCGCGAGTACGTCCGAACGCGCCGCCTCAGTTTCGCCCCCTCGAATGCGGAGTTCGACAAGCAGTCGAATGGCCTCCCTGTCGTCAGATCGCTGTGCTAAGTGCGCTTCGACCAGTTCCAGCGCTTGATCGTCGGCATTCCCGGCGGCCATCAATTCGCGCAACCGGTCGATGTGACGTCCTGCACCAGCTTCGTGGACCGCACGATCCACCTGGGCACGAGCCTCGGTCAACTGCCCCTCAAAGCGCGACCGCAGCCCCCCGTCCCCCAGCGTTGACACGATTTCAAGGGCCCGTAGCCTGCTTTCAGGGGTGGTCAGCGCACCACGGTCCAGCATGATCGCCAGCCCGTTCGGGTCCAGCGCGCAGATCGCCGCCAGATCCTGTGCCACCTGCGCACCGCCGGAATCGTCCAAGTCGCTTCGGCAAAGCCGTTCGGCGGCCGCGGCGATGGCTGCCCCAACCCGGTCGTCGGTAAGCATCGCCCACCGGGACAGGAAGTCGGCCGCCAGGCGGGTCAGCGCCTGAACGTCGTGGCGTTCATCGGCCAGACCGACCCGGTCGGAAATGTGGTCAAGGGCGCGTTGCAGTTCCTCGCGCCCCATTCGGGACGCAGCGCGCTCCAGGGCTTCGGGATCTTGCCGACCCGCCGCCACGTCGTCCAGAAGTCGGTTGATTTCGTTGGTGTCCATCCACCCCTCGCACGCGCCTACCGATGCCGTCCGAAGTTGTAGAACGATTCGCCGCTCATGGCAAGGATTGAAGCGGTCTATCGCCTTTTAGACCACACCGCCAACCGTCCGGTTCCGTTCTCCGCAGGCGCCTGTTAAAGTCCACGGAGTCACCGACGGGTGCCATCTGCTTCGATCGGACCGCTTCGGAGTCAAAAATGTCCTATGTTCACTTGCACGTACACTCTCATCTGAGCATGCTCGACTCGACCATTCGCATCAAGAGCCTGGTCGAGGCCGTCAAGGGGATGGGCATGACCGCGGCGGCGCTGACCGACCACGGGAACCTTTTTGGCGCGATCCAGTTCCTGGAAGCGGCCACGGCAAAACCCGACAAGGACCAACCAGCCGAGCCTTCCGAACCGTTCAAGCCTATTTTCGGCGCCGAACTGAATATTGCGATACCTGACACGCAGCAGCACAACCACTTGATCGTGCTGGCGCGGACGCGAGACGGGTACGCCAACCTCCAATCGCTGGTGTCTGATTCGTGCCGACGCCGCACCCCCGGAAGCCAGCCCGTCGTATTGTTCGAGGAACTTGCCGCACGTTCCGGGGGGCTAATCGCGCTTTCTGGATGCCTTGGCGGCCAGGTGTCCCAGGCGTTGCTCAGGGGTGATCTGGCCGTTGCCCGGCAGGCCGCCGAGCAATTGGCCGCGTTGTTTGGGCCTGACGGCTTCTACCTGGAATTACAGTCCAACGGATTGGCGGAACAGGTACGCGTCAACGAGGAATTGCTGGCGTTGGCACGGGAAACGGGGATCCCGCCGGTCGCAACTGCGAACGCCCACTACTTGACCCGCGAGGACGCCGGCGCCCACGCGGTACTGGTGGCGATCGAGATGCGTCGTAACCTGCGGCCCGATCAGATCCGCGACCTGCCGCTGACCGGATTCCACCTTGCATCGCCAGGCGAGATGGCAGAGGCGTTCGCGCACGTGCCCGAGGCGCTGGCGAACACCGTCCGAATCGCTGAGGCCGTCGAGGGCATAACCCTACATACAGACCGCCACGCCCACCATTTCCCGGTGTTCGAGACGCCCGGGGGCGTTGCGACCGCCGAATACCTGCGCACCCTGTCCCTCGAGGGGCTAGCTCGCCGTCTGGATCGGGCACGCGCCGATGGACGTTCGCCCGACGATGAAACCTACCGTAAGCGCCTGGAAACCGAACTCGATGTCATCATCAATCTGGGCTTCGACGCGTACTACCTGATCGTCTGGGATTTCATCAACTGGGCGCGACAAAACGATATTTCCGTCGGGCCTGGCCGAGGATCCGGCGCCGGATCTCTGGTTGCCTTCGCCATGGAAATTACCGACATCGATCCGATCCGTTACGACCTGCTGTTCGAGCGGTTCCTGAACCCGGAACGCTTCAATCCGCCTGATTTCGACATCGATTTTTGTGTGCTGGGACGCGAGCGCGTCATCGACTACGTCAAGGAAAAGTACGGCAAGGACAAGGTCGGCCAGATCATCACGTTCGGGTCACTGAAGGCCAAGGCGGTACTCCGCGACGTGGCCCGCGTTATCGGGATGACACTGGCCCAGGCCGATCAGATCGCAAAACTGATTCCCAAAACTACGGACATGACACTCGACAAGGCCCTGGAACAAGAACCGAAACTCAAGGAACTGCTGCGATCTGATTCCCAGTGGCAACTGCTTTGGGATCTGGCCCTGCGGCTTGAGGGGATCGCCCGCCAGCCCGGAAAGCACGCGGCTGGGGTCGTGATCGCCGATCAGCCCATCGATGTCTACGCGCCGTTATACAGCAACGACGACGGTTCCATGGTCACCCAGTACAGCATGAAAGACCTGGACGCGGTCGGTCTGATCAAGTTCGATTTCCTGGGACTGACCGCCCTTACCGTGATCGACCACACAGTCAATTCAATCCGGGAGCGACTGGCCCCTGATTTCAAGGTCGAGGACATCCCGCTAGACGATCGCGCGACGTTCGACCTGATTTGCGCCGGGCGTACGCCAGGGGTGTTCCAACTGGAAACGCGCGGGATCACGGAACTGGTCCTACGGGCCAAGCCAGATTCGGTCGAGGACATCACGGCATTGATTGCCTTGTATCGGCCCGGCCCTCTAGGCTCACACATGGACGACGAGTTCGTGGCGGTAAAGCACGGCCAAAAGAAGGCGTCCTTTGCCCTGCCCGAGTTGCAGCCGATCCTGCGCGACACCTATGGGACAATGCTGTACCAGGAACAGATCATGCTCATCGCCCAAAACCTCGCGGGGTTTTCGCTGGGGCGTGCGGACCTGCTAAGGCGGGCGATGGGCAAGAAGGACCATATGGCGCTGGATGCGCAGCGGGTACCGTTCCTGGCGGGCATGGCCGCCAATGGCCACGATCCGGTCAAATCAGAGGACCTGTTCAGTAAAATGGCGATGTTCGCCGAGTACGGGTTCAACAAGAGCCACAGCGCCGCATACGCTTACGTCAGCTATCGGATGGCGTACCTGAAGGCGCACTACCCCACCGATTTCCTTTGCGCGGTGCTGTCGGCTGAGAAGGGCGAAAAGAACAAGGTGATGCGCTTCATCCACGAAGCGCACTTGATGGGCGTCCAGGTGCTGCCGCCAGACGTCAATCAGTCGGTGGCCGATTTTTCGGTCCAGGACGTTGTCGGCTCCGACGGCTCGCGGACCGGCGCGATCCGGTTCGGTCTGGCGGCGGTCAAGGGCGTCGGCGAAGGAGCTGTCGATTCCATCGTGGCCGCGCGCAGCCAGCAGCCGTTCTCGAACGTCCAGGATTTTTTGGCGCGTGTCGACTTGCGGCGCATCAATCGCCGCGTCATCGAAGCCTTGATCCGGTGCGGGGCGTTCGACCGTTTCGGCCACACCCGAGCGGCCCTGGCGATCCATCTGGACATGTTGATGGCCGCCGCAAACGCCCGGCGAGCGGAACTGGAATCAGGACAGATGGGGTTGTTCGACATGGAACCCCAAGCCGTTTCGCCTGCGGGCCCTCCAGAGGAACCGGAGTGGCCTGCCGCCGAACGTCTGGCGCTAGAGCGCGAGGCAACCGGCTACTACCTGTCAGGGCACCCAATGGACCCCTACATAGAGGAATTGCATGCTTACAACGTGACGGACGTCGCCGATGTGGCGTCGAAGGCTGCGGGGGATGCGGTCACTATCGGGTGCGTCGTTGTGGAGTCCAGTGACAAGGCGACCAAGGCGAACACCGGACGGATCGCATTCCTGACAGTCGAGGATACGACCGGACAGGTCAAGTGCTTCGTCAACCAGCGGACCTATCCACGCTGGGTGGCCGTTTCCGGGATTGTGGAACCGCTGTTGATCCGAGGCACCGTGCAATTCGAGGGCGAAGACGAGACGCTGCGCCTTGCGGTCGATTCCATCGAACCCCTTGAAACCGCTCGGCGGTCCCTGG
>CAZHDQ010000308.1:0-4407 GCA_964531595.1 uncultured Anaeromyxobacteraceae bacterium | reverse complement strand
CCGACAATTGGAACGGCATCGGCCGCGAATACTTAATCCGCACCCGCTGAACGTAGAAGTCCTCCAGCCGATCGTGCTGGAGCGTACCGTTCCAGGCGGCCGGCAGGTGGAACAAACTGGTCGACAACGGGATATTCGACATCCGCACCTGCATCATGTCCGGATCGCGGTTGGCCCAGGGCAACAACCGCAGCCCGTACCCGAACACCGGTACCGTCCCAAGGATCGTCAGGACCACCGGCCCCTCATACAGCACCTCGCCTGGACCGTAGAAGCGCGTCTTGCTGCCCTCTGGGCCGATCCGGTAGGCAGTGTCCCCCAGGGTCGTGATCCGGACTTCCAGTCGCTCGCCTCGCAACGCCTGTCCAATATGGCGAGGCGCCGTCGCCGCAAAAAACGCCGCGAAGTACCCCCCCACGTTCTGGAACAGCGGCTTCAGGCGGCCCGAGCCCACCGAGGCCTTCAGTCGATGGTAATCCGCCATCATTTCGGCGTCGGCGCCCAGGCTGCCGAACGGATGTAGGCCTCCCTCGCACTCCATCAACGAAATGGTCCACACGTCCTGCGACGGATTGGCCACGTAGGCCTTCAGGTCAGATAAGGCTCCGGTCGACGAAACCAACCGCGACAAGGCGTTACCGGTCCCCAGTGACAGCACGCCCAGTTTCGGGATGGCGTCGCCGTCCGCCCCGGCAACCTGGCGCAGCGAGTTGATTAACCCGACGACCGTGCCATCCCCCCCACCAGTGAATACGGTAGGGTAGCCTCGCTCCAGGATGACAAGGGCGAACCGGAACGCATCCTCCGGGGACTCCGCGAAGAAGATGTCGTCGGGGTGGACCAATTCCTCAATACGCGACACGACTTCAGGCGACACTCGCCGGGCATTGGAATTCAGATAGATAGCAAACGGCCTGTCGGTCATCTGTCCCCCACGCACAACGCGCCGTGCGACATTAAGGCAACGCGCGGCATGATAACACAGCGCCGCGCCGTGCGATTGGCGAGCCCGTTCGCTGCGTGGTATGGTGTTGCGATGTTTTGGGAGAAATCGATGAGGCTTCGTCGTCCCCTGGCTCCCATGCTCCTGCCCATCTTCCTTTCTTGCTGCCTTTTCCTGTCTGTCACGGTACCCGCTGCGGCCCAAGCCCCGGAAGCAAAACCGCCAGCGCGCATCGTCCCAGACGAGGACGAGGACGACGATGTCGAGGAAAAGGAATACTGGAAAGACGTCGAATTCGGCCCAGACGATTTCGGCGAGGTCCGACGGTTCGTCAGTTTGTTCTACATTGATCCCGGCTTTGACAAACGCATAGCCTGGATTTTTGCCGCCAACGGCGCGCTGCGTTCGCTGCCGACCCCGTGGGAATTGCTGCCCGATGACTACTGGGCGCGTAAGCGAAATACCGACGATTTCAAGAAGCGCTACACGGGCAAATCGGCCCGACTGCGCGCCTCGGACCCGTTCATCATGGTCGAGATCGACAAGGCGTTCCGAGAGGCGGCAACCGGACGGGTGCTAACGCCCAAGGACGTGACGATAAAGAAGAAAGAGATGAAGCAGCGCCAGCGCGAACTGGACCAGGCGTTTTCGCGGTTGGCGTTTTCCGAGGCGGACTTCAAGCGGGTCGTCGCGTGGGCCACGGAGCGACACAAGGAGGCCGATCCTGCATTTCGCCCCACCCTGCTGTACGTGGCGGCCGCTCAGGGCTACCTGTCGTCGTTGGACCCGCATTCTAACGTCGTGTCGGCCAAGGCCTGGGAAGAGGCCACGAAGTCGACGACCGACGGCAGTTTCGAAGGTATCGGCGCCGTGCTGACGCAGCGTGGGGACGACACGATCGTCGAGACACCGATGGAGGACCAACCGGCGTTCAAGGCCGGCGTGCGGGCCGGCGACATCATCGTGGCGGTCGACGGACGGCTCGTGGGCGGGTTGCCGCTGCACCGCGTGGTCAAGCGGATCCGGGGGACCAAGGGAACTCCGGTGGTCCTGACGATGCGGCGCCTGGGTGAACCGGTGGATATTGATATCACGATCGTCCGCGGCCACATCGAGGTCAGGAACGTCCAGGCCAGGATGCTGAAGGAACATCCTGATATGGGCTACATCAAGGTAACCGGGTTCGTGTCGACGACGCGCCAAGCAATCCGCGACGCGATCGCGGATCTAGTGTCCCGGACGAAGGGCGGCCGACTGCGCGGACTGTTGTTGGACCTGCGAAACAACTCGGGCGGGCTGCTGCAAGAATGCGTCGATATCGCAGACGACTTCCTGGAAGACGGCGTCATCGTGTCAGTCCGCAACCCGTCGGACCGCGACGAGATCTATCGGGCAACCGAGGGCGCTTACGATTTCCCGCTGGTGGTGCTGGTGGATTCCGGCAGCGCGTCGGCGGCCGAGATCCTGGCCAGCGCGATCCAGGAAAACGGCCGCGGGTTGGTCATCGGCGACCGTACGTTCGGCAAGGCGTCCGTGCAGACGCTGATGAACCCGTTGCTGCGCCGCGACTACTACATCAAGTTGACGGTAGCTCGCTACTACGCACCGTCGGGGCGGACGCTCCAGGTCACGGGCGTGATCCCGGACATCCAGGTACCGGCCTCGCTGGACGAGGAACCCTACCCGGCGTTCCGTGAAGAGGATTTGTCCCACCACCTGTCGCGCCTGTCGCCGGACTATGTGCCGCCGAACGCGGAATGGGTTGGCCGAATCACCGGGTGCGAGCGGACCCGAGGCATCGCCGACACCGTGGCCCGCAGCCAGGCCGGAGCGGCGGTCAAGATCGACTACGCACTGTTCAAGGCCGCCGACTACCTGGAGTGCATTTACGCAGATGCGGCGCGGCACAAGAAGCCCGCCGAGGCGATACTGCTGCACTGAAAGAAATTCCATCCAAGAAACAGGCCTTGAACTACCGGTTGACGCGTCACCCATTGACGACGGCCAGGGGCCGAATAAGGCAGGATCTCCGAAGCCCATGGCGGGTCGGCCGGCGATCCCATCACCAGCATGTGTACCAGCCTCCCCGATTTCTGCGGCACGTCATCAGCGATCCAAATCAGGGCGAACAGCCGCAACTCCTGGACCCACTGGCCGCCGATCTGGGCGCGTCGGCGGCAGAACGCAGCTATGACACCTTCGCGCCGGGCGGCAGGGCACGCAACGGGGAAAATACCGCCAGCCCGTCGTCGGTGTCGTGGCCGGCAAGGACCATCGCTTCCGACAAAACCCCGAACACCTTGCGTGCCTGCAGGTTCGCGACGAACAGAAACTGGCGGCCGACCAGGTCCGTGGGGGCATAGGCCTTGGCTACCCCGGCCACTACCTGCCGGGGGCGCGCTTCGCCCAAGTCGACTTCCAGGCGCAACAGTTTGTCGGATTTTGCGACCGGTTCCGCGGCCAGTACGGTCCCAACCCGCAGATCCAGCGCGGCAAAATGGTCGTATGACACACAGGCTGGCGCCGCGTCCAACTGGCCCGGCTCAGATGCGGGTGCGGGCTCGGGGGCCTTCGTAGCCTTCACCGGCTTTGTGGCAGGCGCCTGCTCCGGCTTCGCCGCGGCCGCATCGAACGACGGCACATCGTGGCGCGGGAACGGCGCGTCCTGTAACGTGATCGCCGCCCCCACAGGCAGGTCGCCCCACTGCAATGCGTCCAGCGTCGTGACCGGAGGGGGCGCCCCGATCCCGGCCAGCATATCTGCGCATTTGCCGGGCATGATCGGCGCAAGCAGGTTCAGCGAGAAGCGCAGCCCTTCCAGCGCGACGTAGACGGCAGCCCCGGCGCGCACCGGGTCGGTCTTGATCACCTTGAACGGCTCGGTTTCCGCAACATAACGGTTGACCCGCCGGACCAGATTCATCACGGCCTCGATCGCCGCCTCGATACGCAGTTCCTCGACCAACCCCCGGACCTTGCCCGGCAACGCCGTCGCCATCGCTCGCAGATCCTCGTCGTGCGGTGTGCCCGATCCATCGCCCGGTGGCGGCACGACCCCGCCCATCGATTGCTGCACGAACTTCGCCAGTCGATTCGCCAGGTTGCCCAGGTCGTTGGCCAGATCGAAGTTGTGGCGTTTCAAGAACGCCTCCTCGCTGAAATCGGCGTCTAGCCCGACGACCATCTCGCGCATCAAGAAATAGCGCAGCGAGTCGACGCCGTATTTGTCCTTCATCGCCAGCGGGTCCACCACGTTACCAAGTGACTTGGACATCTTGGTCCGATCCACCAACCACCAGCCATGGGCGATGATGTGACGCGGCAGGGGCAGCTCAAGCGCCATCAGCATCGTGGTCCAGTAAACACTATGCGTAGTCAGGATGTCCTTGCCAATCAGATGGTTAACACCGCCCCATAGGTGGGCAAACCGCTCGTCATCGACGTATAACCCAGCCGCGGTGCAG
>CAZHDQ010000307.1:0-4427 GCA_964531595.1 uncultured Anaeromyxobacteraceae bacterium | reverse complement strand
CAGGATCGCTACCCAAATCCCGCCGTCGGCGTCGACATATTTCACCGCGATCCCGCGGGAAATAAGGTCCTTCTGATATTCTTTGATGTCACCGCGTGTCTTGAACGTAGTGCCGTCGGCCAGTTCACCTTCAAGGATTTCGCCCTTGACGACCAGCTTGGACACCCCACTGGGCGGCACCGTGCCATCGGGATTTTGCACAGGCAGTGCTTTGCCGATGAAATCCGAAAACTCCATCTCGACCCGAGTTGCTCCGCCACGAATGCTGTCGTTGATCAGGAAGAACAGCCCGACGAGCAGCACTAGGACCAGGATGGTTTTCACGCTCTGTTTCAAGAGTTGCTCCTTGCGGCCCGGCCGATTCCGAACCGTCGTGGGAGTATAATCATCGTTTCAGGCCCACGCAACGGCACGACCGCACCCAACCACCGCACTCTAGGCCGTTCCAGCACCCTCCCCTTGCCGGGTCCAGACGTTCCACGGTCCGAAACCTTGACAATACGCCATCGACTGACCACGTTGGTTGTTGACTACTACTGCGAGCTGATTCATGAATTCACCAAGTTACGGACTGACCCGCGAACTGAAGGGCGTCGGCTTTGACCAGGCCATCGAACGCGTGACCGAGGCACTGAAGACCGAGGGGTTCGCCGTTCTGACCCGGATAGATGTCCATCAGACGCTGAAGACCCGCCTCGGCGTCAGTTTCCCAGAATACGCCATCCTGGGGGCCTGTAATCCTTCCTTGGCACACGGCGCGCTCCAGGTAGAGCCGTGGGCCGGATTGCTGCTGCCCTGCAACGTGGTTGTCCGGGCTCTCGAAAATGGCGATTCGGCCGTTTCGATCGCCTCCCCTTCCGCGATCTTCCAGGCCGTCGACAACCCGAACTTGGCCACGACCATCCGCGACGTTGAGACCCGGCTTCTCGGCGTTGTCGAACGGATCTGATTCGGCCCGATTCGCCGCCGGATTCAGTGTCGCACCTCGAAGACCAGCACCTGGGCGGCAATATCCCCTTCCGAATCCATTTCCTGCAACCGGTCCAGCAAGACCAGCCCAAACGGCCCCATATCGCCGGGGTTAGCCTGCACACCCCAGAACCCAGCCACCGACTGGAACGTCCGGGCAAACGCCGGGGTCAACCGGCCCTGTTCGTCAACGTAGTCCGCCGCTGTGCGCCCCAAAAGCCCAGCCTCGACGCGCACCATTTCGGGATGCGGCGGAACAAGCACCACGTAATCGACATACCCTGCGGCCAGCCGCGAGGCGACCCGCGCCGGATCGTCCTCGTACAGCATCGCCAGGCATTGCAGCATGGCGCGGTCGCTTTCTGGGACACCGAAGAAGTTGTCGCAAACCGTCCCGACGCCGGCCGCCCACTGGAACAGGTGCCCGTGCCCCCAGGGCACTAGCGCCCCGCGCGACACCTTCCCGTCCGAATCACCAGCGTGGGCCCGGATACTATCGGCGGCACGGTACATCGCGCGATCGACTGGCGTCAGCGGTCGCATGTCCACCAGGTAATAGACCGCCGGCATCGCACTCGCGAGCACCACGACCGCCACCAGGGCGGCAGACAGCCGCGAGGACACGCCGATCGAACCGAGACCGCGCGACGCGATCCCGGCCAAGATCATGACGCCGTCTACCAGGCCCATGGCAAGTAACGGGGACGCCGCGACCAGAAAACGACGTTGGGTCCCCGCCAGAACCAGCGCCCCGAGCACCGCCCACCCCAGCCACCGATCCGCACCAATCGGCGGCAGCCCCGTCTGGCCCGGACGCCCCCATGGACACGGCGCCCCCAGGATGCGCACCACTGCCCCAACCAGTGCCAGCGGAGCCAAGCCGCTCACCAACCGCGCCGTCCGTACCGGATCCGCGACCAGCGGCCTGGCCTCCAGCGACAGGCCCGTGAAACTGCCTGCAACCAGGTAATCGACCCCACCCCACAACGCCTGGCGAAAGCCCGGCGCCACGACGGTCGTCGCAACAACCGCGAGCGCCGATGCCACCGCACCCGCGACTATCGCCCGCAAAACGCTTACGCCACGTGTTCGCGCAACAGCGGCGACGACCAAGCCTGACGCCGCTGCGGCAATCACGGCAACATGCACGCGAGATGGCGAATAGAACACCCATGTATCCGGCCAAGGGGAGGAATGCAGTGCGACAACCGTGCCCACGAATGCCGCGCAGGCAAAGGAAACCGCGGCACCGGGCGCCCGCAAAGCCAATGGGATACCGCCGACGGCCAGGCCTAGCACGGCCCAGGGCAAGGCCGCAGGGTAGAACGCGAACGAAAGTCCCAGGGCCGCCCCAGACAAGGCACAGACCGCCACGCCGACCGCCCGGGATCGCACATTTCCCGCCAGTACAGCACCGGGTCCCAGCAACGACAACACCAGAAACAGCGGTTCGACGACATGGTGATCGACCCGTCCCAGCAACGTGTACCCCACGTGCGCAGGCAGCAGGGCAATCACCAGCGCCGCCCAGATCGCACGCCTACGGCCAGCCCACGGGGCGAACAGCAGGAACGTCAACGGCGCCAACAGCGCGCCCAGCAGCGGAGGCACCCACGAAACGGCCCTGGCAGCGGCAGTGGCGTCCGAGGCACCTGCGAGGTGGGCGCAAGACACCAGCAGGTGGTCGAACCCCCAGGGCCAGCATGCCGTGGCACCGTGCGGCCACGCGACCGCTGGATCGGGAGCGGACGGGTCCACGTCACCGGCGAGCAGGGACTCAAGACGCATCAGGTGGTAGGGCGGGTCATCTGAAAACGGGCGGACCGAATCGCCATCGGCGAGCGTTTCTGCGCCAAGCCCCGCGCGCAACACGAGGGCCCCGACCATGACCAGCAACAACAGGAACCACGCGGTTATTCGCCGCATCAGCCTCGTTCTCCGGTCCGGAAGCCTAGGGTTCTGCCGCGGCCATGTCTTCGTGAAAGATCAGCGCTTCGGCCGGTAGACGGTCGGACCGTGAAGCCGGGGGATGATCCAAAGACGGCAGTCCCAGGGCCACCAGCAACACCGGCAAGTACCGATCCGGGATCGAGAACGCCCGCCGCAGGGCTTCTTCCGAGAACCCGGCTATCGGAGTCGAGGCCAGCCCGCGTTCAGTCGCCAGCAGCATCAATGCCAACGAAACCAGCGACGGCCCGCGAATCGCCATCGCAAGCCGCGACCGTGGCCCGGCGTCGAGCGTGTGGCGCACCAGTTCCTTGCGTTCCTGTGCCTCCTGTTCAGTGGCCAGGCCTTCACGCACTCGCCGAGCGTACTCGGACCCCACCAGTGCATCCACCCGCGTGTCGCCGCAGATCACGACCACCGCCGAGGCCTGGCGCACCAAGTCCTGACGGAACACACATTCGTACAGGGTCTGCTTCCGCTCCCGGTCTCGAACGACGATGAATCGCCACGATTGCACCCCGAACTCCAAGGGCACCTGGCACGCGTCCATAATCAGTTGCTCGATATCCTCGCGCGGCAGCAGCAGCCCTTCCGGTTCGAAATGCCGGGTCGAGCGCCGCAGCTTCAAGGCTTGCTGCACAGTCATGCCGGGTTCCTCCAACGCAGGGTTACGTAGGGCGTCCGCCCTGTCCTAGAGCAGGTTCGCCGCAATTTCCGCAAGCTCGGAACGCTCGCCCTTCATCAGCGTCACAGTCGCGGCGATCGGTGCGTTCTTGAACTTTTCGGCGATGTAGACCAGACCGTTGTTGACCGAATCCACGTAAGGATTGTCGATCTGGTAGGGGTCGCCGGTCAGGACGAGTTTGGTCCCATCGCCCACACGGGTGATGATGGTTTTGACCTCGTGGGGCGTCAGGTTCTGGGCCTCGTCGACGATCATGTACTGGTTGGGGATGGACCTGCCCCGGATGTAGGTCAGCGGTTCGACTTCCATCAAGCCCATGTCGATCAGTTCACGATACGAGCGCCCCGAACGCCGGTCCGGTCGCGACAGCCCCATCAGGAATTCGACGTTGTCGTGGATCGGCTGCATCCACGGATTCAGTTTCTCCTCGATGTCGCCAGGCAGATACCCGATGTCGCGTCCCATCGGAAATATCGGCCGCGACACCAGCATGCGAACGAAATTCTTTTCCTCGGCGACCTTTTGCAGGCCCGCGGCGAGCGCCAGTAGCGTCTTGCCAGTCCCCGCCTTGCCGATCAACGTCACCAACTTCACGTCGTCGCGCAGCAACGCGTCCAGCGCGAAGTGCTGCTCCTTGTTCCTGGGTTTAATGCCCCATACCGGGTCGCGCAAATCCACGATCCGTTGCAGCAAGCCTTCCTTGACGTTAGAACGCACCAGCGCGGACTGTGACGCATTCACATCGCTGCGCGCCACCAGGTACTGGTTCTCGAACAGCGCCGCGTCCACCGGGATTTCCACGGCGCCCGTCGTAAATAGCCGGGAC
>CAZHDQ010000306.1:0-4440 GCA_964531595.1 uncultured Anaeromyxobacteraceae bacterium | reverse complement strand
ATTCGACGCATAGTCCCTTGCAGTGGCGGACATCGCTGGAATTGCTGATTGGGACAATTCTTGCGGCCCAATCGCGCGACGACACGGTCAACCGGGTCATGCCGAACTTGTTGGCGCATTTCCCGGACGCGAACGCACTGGCCGGGGCGCCGATCGAGGAGTTGGAGGAACTGGTTCGGACGACCGGCTTCTTTCGAAATAAGGCCCGAGCGGTGCAGGCGTGCTGCCGGCAACTGGTCGACATCCACGGCGGTGAAGTGCCGTCAAGGATGGAGGACCTGGTTGCCTTGCCCGGCGTCGGTCGCAAGACCGCAAACGTCGTGCTGACCAACTGTTTCGGCATCCCGGGGATCGTGGTGGACACACACGTGCTTCGGGTGTCGAAGCGCCTTGGCCTGACGATTTCAGACGACCCGGTGCAGGTCGAGTCCGACGTGGGCGCATTTTTGCCGTCGTCCGAATGGGCGGCGTTTTGCCACCGTGTTACCTGGTTCGGCCGCGAAGTGTGCCTGGCTCGGAAACCCCGGTGTGCCGAATGCAGGCTGCGGCCGATGTGCCCGTTCGCAGTTACCTTGGAAACGGCTTGACCCCGGGTGGGTTCGCCGGCGGGCGCGTGGCGTGCGTTTCGGGTAGAGTGCGACCATGGAAGCGTTCGCTCGGCTGGACCTACATCTGCGCGACCTCCGGCGGCGGGCCGCCCTGGAGGGGTTGGGCAACTTGGCGGCGGCAACCCTCGGCGTCGTCACCACGTTAGGCCTGACAGGCGCCGTCTGGGCCTCACGGGTCTCCTCGTTCGCCGTGCAACGACGCTTGTTACTGCTCGGTTTGGCGGTGTGGTTGGCGGCGGCGCTGGCTTGGTGGGTCTGGCGCAGGGTGCGTCTGGCACGCGACCCGATCCGGCTGGCACGACTCGTCCAGAGGCGCGTCCCCGCGCTGGGGCGTGGCATCGAAACGGTCATTCGCTTGCGGTCGCAAGCTTTCGACGAAGACGCGGCGTTCTCGGCTGGTCTCCTGGTGGCGGAGGCGGATCGCGCGGCGGACGTGCTGGAGTCCCTTCCGCAAAAGAAATGGCGACGTCGGCGTACCGCTTGGCGCCTGGGATTGGCGTCGTTGTTGCCGGTTCTGCTGGGTTTGGCTTGGCTAGCGGTCGACCCGTGGCCGGCGATCCGGGGGGTCCGAGGCCTGGTCGGGATCGCGGATGCCGCGACGCCCAGTTGGTTGATCGGGCCGGCCCATGCTACCGACGTGCTTGCTTTCGATATCCGAGCCGCGATGCTGCGGCGCAACCCCGACGGTTCGGTTACTCGGGTGCCCGGCGACGAAAGCGGTGACGTGTCGGCGCCGGTCGGCACGGAAGTCGAGGTCTCGGGCAGGCTTTCGCGGCCTGTGGGGCTTGGATACTTGGTCGTCACCGGGAAGGAAACCGAGCGGGTGCCACTGATGCTGGGCCCCGGGGACGTGTTTCGTGCCGTTTTCCCGGTCCGGTCCGCGGGCACCTGGCACTTGGAGGTCGTGGCACCTCCGGGCATCCTCTTGGCCGAAACGGCACGCCGGCGTGTGGTGCCTGTCGAACCTGGCCGGCCCGCAGTCGATGTAGTGCCGCCCGATCGGTTGGCGCTGCGCCCAGGCGAATCGACAGTGGTGCGATTCGTGGCAAAGTCATCATCTGGCCTGTCCGGGGTCGACGCCGTATACGAATTCCCGGTGGACCCGGCTCGGACCCCTGTTCGGGTTCGGGTGCAGGATGCCGGCCCCGGCGTACGTCGTCTGGAGGGCGAGATCCCGTTTACGTTGCCAGACGATGTGCTCGATGCGGGCGGGCGGGTGGATCTGGTGGTCGAGGCCATGGGCGTGCTGGGGCGGGGGCCCGAGGACGTTGGACGGGCGCCGCCGGTGCGGTTCCTGCTGGACAGCCCCGAGGTGCGCAGTCTTGCGATGCTGGAGGACCGGGAACGCTTGCTGGTCGAGGTTTTGGACCTGCTGGCTTCGGTGTCTCAGGCCGAGGACGCTGCGGAAGACGTGGTGCCGGTGGTGGCCCGCGAGCGCCTGGAGACCCTGTTAAGTGTTGCACGGGCCGTTACAAACGAGGCCGCTGGCGAGCGCGGAAATGCGGCGACGTTGCTTAAAACTGTCGTGACCGATCTTGAAGCCCTTGTTTCGGAACCGAACGCCGACCGGGCCGACATATTGCCGGCCTTAGAGCGGGCGGTGCTGACGGTCGACGATGTCGTGAACGGCTCACGAGGGGCCATTCTTGCGTCGCGACTGGCTGGCCTGACTCGGGATGGGGTGCGGCTGCGACAGGGCGGGGGCGGGGAGGCGGCTGCAAGAGAGGCGTTGCGGACGGTGGTCCGTTCGCGCCGTACACTGGGCCTGCTGGACGGAATGCGGCGACATTGGTCACGAGAGGCCGAACTGGACGGCAGCATGTTGCGTTTCGTGCCGGCGCGTTTGGCTCGCCTGTCAATGCGCGCCCGCGAGGGGTTGCTGGCCGTCGAGGAATGGTTCCGCGATGGTGGGACTGATGCGCGTGAACGTCGCGAAGTTCAGGAAACCGCCGCTTCGGCGTTGGCCGAGGTCGTCCAGGCGTTTAGCGATGCACCGATGCCGGGGGCCATTGCGGCTGCACGCGAAATCGTGCTGCCGAAGGAGGTGCTGACGGGGCTGCGCCAGGCCCTGACGATCCAGCGCGACGTCATGGACCGGACGGCGCAGGCGGCCTTCCTGCTGAAGCGGCGCACGGATCAACTGGCCGGCCAGCGGGCCCCGGATGCTGGACGCCTTGCGGATCTGGTCGGCGAGGCATTGGTGGCCTGTGCTCGCGTGGATGTGGGGAATTTGGACCCGGCCGAGGCCCAGGAATTGGCGTCTGCCCGTGACGACCTGGGGGCTACGGCAGACCTACTGGGGCAGGGAGATCTGGTTACGGCCCGGCGCCTGGTGACCGGGACACTGGAGCGACTTGCCGTCTTGTCACAGGACTGGCGGGATGTGGCGGACTGGTCCGCCGAAGAGCAGCCCGAGGCATCTGCCTACCTTCGTGCGCAGGCGACCAGGTTGGCCCGTGCCCTGACACCATTGCGCGACGCCGCGCGGGTGCTGGCAGATTGGGATCGCGAGCGGTCGGGGGTGGTGACACGGGATGATCGGGAAAATGCGTCACGGATGCTGCACGACCAGGAGCGGGCGCTGGCGCTGATGGGGCGGGCGGCCGATACGCTGCGGCGGGCGGCAGGGTCCGACGCGGACGAACACGTGACGATCGCGATGTCTGCCCGCAGGAACATGGAGGAAGCGGCCACCCGGTTGGACGAGGTCAAGCCCGCAGCCGCCGAGGCCCATCAACGCCAAGCCGTGCAGGACATGCAGCGGTTGCGAAAGTCCCTGGAGCGGGGGGCGGTCGAACTGCGCGGGCATGCGGCCGGATTGCCGTTGGAAGACGACCGGGTCACGCTGCCGCCCGCCGCGCGGCGGCCGCCGGGGGACGATTTCGCGCGTGAAGTCCGGGCTCACGCGGGCGACCCAGTGCCGCCAACCTTCGCAGACGTGGTGCGCGCCTACTACGAGGCGATCCTTCAGCCGTGAGCGAATGGTCAGTCGGCGGCAATAGCCTCGATCTCGACGCGTGCCCCGCGTGGCAGGCCCGCCGCCTGGAAAGTCGCCCGCGCGGGACGGTGGCTGCCGAAGAACTCGCCGTAAATTTCGTTGACCACACCAAAATCGCCCATGTCGGCCAGCAGGATCGTCGTCTTGACCACATTCCAGCGGCCCATCCCGCCGGCGATCAAGACCGCGTCCAGGTTGGCAAGCACCTGGTGTACCTCTGCTTCGAGGCCTCCGGTGACCATCGTCCCCGTCACCGGGTCCAGTCCGATCTGCCCCGACAGGAACAGCATCCGGCTGGGGCGGCATTCGACGGCCTGGGAGTAAGGCCCGATCGCCTTGGGGGCGTCTGGGCTCTCGATCGCGTGGTTCGGCTGCATGGTGTCCTCCTTGAAGTACACGTTTGTTACGGGGTACTGGTGCCCTCACGGCCGTAAACGTCCTCCAACCGGACCACATCGTCCAGTTCGGGTGTCGACGCCTCGATCAGGTCGCAATCCTGGTCTGGTGGTGCGATGAAGCGGTGGACGGTTTCCGGCACGATCCGGAATCCACGGCCGGCAGGTACCTCGATTTCGCGCATATCCTCGCCGGCGCCGACTTGCAGCACCAGGAGGCCCGCCAGGACGTATAGCGTTTCGTCCTTGATGCGGTGGTACTGGCGGGATAGCCGCTGACCGCGGTCGATGTGTAGCAGTTTTGCGACGTACCTGTCTGTGTGGGCCAATACCAGTTCGAATCCCCAAGGCTTGTCGACCCTGCGGGGGGCTACGATGTCCATCATGGAACCTCCACGGCAACGGCCTGTTCGCCGTGCTGTTGGTTGAAACGCCGGGC
>CAZHDQ010000305.1:0-4443 GCA_964531595.1 uncultured Anaeromyxobacteraceae bacterium | reverse complement strand
GAAATCCGGGGGCGACGCTGGTCTACCTGAGCCGTATCGCCGCCAAGGTGCGGCGTGTGAAGGCCGCCCGCGTCAACGCCCAAGGCGTCGTGACCGGCGAACAGCCGCTCTCGGGGCGGCTGTACGACACCACATCCCTGGCCGTCGCCCCCTTCGGGCGGTTTCTGTACACGTTCGCCTTTTTCGACCAGGCATTCGGGGAAGGCACCGGACTGTTCCATGGCGTTTCGGGGAATGCCTGCACCTTGGGCAACGTCGACTGCACCGACGCAGTCAACCCCAGGGTCTGCATCGGCGTTCCGGGGATGGCCTACGTGACGGTCCCGAATGCGACGAGGTGGTGTCAATGAAGCGAAACCAATGGATAGGGCTGGTCGGGTTACTGCTCGCCATAACGGCTTGCGATGCGTCCGTGGTGACACCGCCGGTCCAGTCGGGAGGGTGCGTGACCGATCTGGACTGCGACGACCGGCTCGACTGCACCTTCGACCAGTGCAACGGATCGGTCGGCGGGGAGCGCCTTTGCACCCACGTCCCCCGAGACGACCGCTGCGACGCCGGCGAGGCCTGCGTCCCGAACACCTCCCCAGGCTCGGGTTGCGTGACCTTGGCCCGGCTGTGGTGCTCGGGAAGGCAGGAATGGGAAGCCTGCATCCCCGATGACGCCTGCGCGCTGGGGATGGGCTACTGCCAAAACGATGTCTGCACGTACGATATCCGCTCGTGCCCGGACCAGGACTGCATGGTTTCGCAGGGGTGCGATTCGATTACCGGTCTTTGCGCATATGCGCCCCAACCTGATGGCACCGGGTGCGACCGCTACGGTCTGGCATGTTCGACCGATGCCTGCGAGGCCGGGACCTGCGTGACTGTCAACGACACCTGCGAGTGTACGCCCGACCGTGCCTGCCCCTTGCCCGAAGACCTCTGCCAAGGCGAGCCTACATGCGAGGGCGGGGCGTGCGTCGATCATCCGGTGGCGTGCCCACCCATCGACGTCCCGTGCCAACAAAACACCTGTGACCCGCAGACCGGACAGTGCGCGACCGGGCCGGTCGAAGACGGGCTACCGTGCCCAGACAACCAGGCCTGCACGATGAACGAGTCCTGTCAAAACGGCATGTGTGTGACGGAACCGCTGGACTGCGGGCAGCGCCCCTGCCTGGCGCCCGAATGCATTGAGCCGGACGGTTGCGTCTGGACGGCGGTCGACGAAGGCATGGACTGCGACGACGGGGACCTTTGCAACGGCCCCGACCGCTGCATGGCTGGGACGTGCCTGCCGTTCCTGGCGCCAGTCGACTGCGACGACGGCGATCCCTGTACGGCGGACACATGCGACCCGCCGACCGGTTTGTGCCACCACGCGTTCGTGCCCGACTGCTGCGGCAACGGGGTGATCGAGGCTGGCGAACAGTGCGACAACGGCCCCGACGTTGTGGGGTGCAGGGGCTGCCGATGGTCCCTGATCCGATTGACGGGCAACGGCCGGGCGGTCGCAGCCATCTGGGACACGGACGCCGCCGGGGTGGTCGCCTACGAGGACGGGGTCGATGGCGACTCGTCACGCCTGGTACTGCGACGTCTGGACAAGGATGGGAATGTCGATGCCCCGATCGAGGTCCCGGAGGCAGCGGCGGCAGCGGACGGCTTCCGGCCAGCGATGGCCCCCCGCGGCGACGGACGCATCCTTATTGCAACGTTCGAAGAGGACGGTTTGGTCCTTCGCATCCTTGACACGGGACTGACGGAGCGCGGTCGGATGGTCATTGAAGAGGAACTGGGCGTGCCGACCGGCGAACCACTGCGACTGGCCGTCTTGGGCGACCAGGCCTTCGCGGCCTTCGAGGTGGGGGTGCGACCCGACAGCTTCGTGAAACTGATCAGGGTCCCCCTGACGGGCTTCGGCGACGACGGGCCGCCACCGACGCCGGTCATCGAAGGAACCGTGGTCGGGCTGCTGGCGGGCCTGTCCGACCTCTGCGTCGGTGACTCGGGCGTGCTGGTCACCTACTGGTTCAAGGACATGACGCGCGGGAACATCCCCCGGGCCGACATGTATGACAGCGATCTGGTCCGACAATGGGACTTCCAGGCTGGCCTCCCCAACCAGTTGAGTCCCAGCATGACCCGGTGTACCCGGTTGCATCAGAACATGGGCTGCTCGGGTTTCGCACTGGCGACGGACATGCTCTTGTGGAGCCCAGGGGGAGAACCGGGCGAGATCAACGTCTCGACGCAGTTCATCTGCGAAGAGACCGGCAATGTGTCGAACGCCGAGGTAGTGCTGACGACCTCCTTCCCGTCGATCGGTCCGGAAGGGGACCCGGTGCTGACCACCTTGTCGAGCTCGCTGGCGGCAGCCGGGGACGGGTACCTGTATGCCGCCCCGTTCATCGCCCGGCGACCGGCACCAGCGACGGACGCCGTAGAAGCGCGGGTCCTGATACTGGACAACAAGGCACTGGCGGTCGGCCATCCCGAATCGCCCGGTCCCGACATGCCGTCGGGGGTGACGCGGGTGGACCTGATCGATATCCCCGGCCCGGGCGCCCTGATGATCGGGATTGCCCAGGGCTCCAGTACCAGCGTGACGAACACCGGCCAAGTTTGGGCACGGGTCGTCCCGGACCCTCCGGAATCCGAGGCACAGTGACACCCGAGGACACCCTGGAAATCAGGCCCGCCCCTTCGATGTTCCAATCCCGACACCCGCGGCTTTCCGGCACCGCCACGATCGGCACGATCCCGCCGCGCCCCCGCATGGGGCGAACCCTCAGCCAGGTGCTCAGCCAGGTCCCCAGCCGGCATCGATCCCGCCGCGCCCCCGCATGGGGCGAACCGCCGGGTCGCGCGCAGCGGCCGGGCGCGCGCAGGTCCGCATGCCCAGGTCCCCGGGCGACACCACTGGGCGTCCGCCTGCAACGAAACCCCCTGCGTAAGAGCCATAGCGCGACCAGCGAGCACGACGCCCGGCGGGCGCCGCGGGGGCGCGGCGGCGACCGGCACGAATGCGCCCGCGGATTCGCGTAGAATCAACCCAGACCTCGCCGGAGACCGGCACGAATGCGCCGCGAATTCGCGTAGAATCATCCACAGACCACGGCGGAGACCGGCCTTGAAACTGACCTTCATTGGACACGCGTGCTTCGTGGTCGAATCATCGACGGGCCTGCGCATCGTGATGGACCCGTACCAGCCGTACGCGTTTGGCGGGCGCTTCGGGCTACGCCCGTTTGCCGAACCGGTGGACATCGTCGTGTCGTCGCACGCACACCACGACCACTTCCACGTCGATCCGGCATTCGGGGCCCCCGACATCGTGACCGAACCAGGCACGGCCCGCGGCGTGGTATTTTCGGGCATCCGGTTGCCCCACGACACGTCCGACGGCGCCCAGCGGGGCTGGGTCACGGGCTTTTCACTCACGCTGGATGGCATCACCCTGTTTCACCCCGGCGACCTGGGCCGGCCACTGACGGACGACGAAATCGGCCGGGTAGGCCCAGTCGACGTGCTGCTGGTGCCCTGCGGAGGCACGTTCACGATGGGGCCCGTGCAAGCCGCCGCGATGGTCGCCCGGATTAAGCCCGCGATAGCGATCCCGATGCATTACGCCTGGCCGACGATCGACTTGCCGTTGCGGCCGGTTCAAGAATTCCTGGCGTGCGTGCCGTCGCACAGGGTCGTGGACCTGCAACCGCTGGAACTGGCCTGCGACACGCTGCCCGCACCCACCGAAATCCTGGTACTGACCCCGACTCATTGAGGTCCGCCAGGCGCTTGACACGGCGTTGCCCCTGCCGATTTCTGCTAGAATCGCCCCGTCTGGAACCACTGGAGATCACAATGACGTGCCACGGGACGATCCGCGCGCTCCTGCTGCTAACGGCCCTGTGGGCCCTGGCTTGCAAGGGGTCGCAGCCCGAACCGCCCACACCGACTGAAACGGTCACTCAGGCGGTCGAGAAGGCCCAGGAAGCGGCGCACAAGGTCGGCGAAGCGGCGGTCGAAGCCGGCGAAGCGGCGGTCGAAGCCGGCGAAAAGGCGGCCCACGCGGCAGGCAAGGCCATTGAGCAGGCGGCTGACAAGGCTGGCGAAGTGGCGGCCGAAGCTGGGCAGGCCGCGGCCCAGGCCGGCGAAAAGGCGGCCCACGCGGTGGGCGAAGCGGCCGACAAGGTCGCAGAAAAGGCCGGCGATATGGCCCAAAAGGCTGGCCAGAAGGCGACCCAAGTCCGCGAGGCCACGGGACAGGCTATTGGCGAAGCGGCCCAAAAGGTCGGCGAAACCGCCGAGAAGGCCGCTGACAAGGTCGCTCAGATGGCGACGAAGACCGACGAGGCGGCGGCGCCCACCAAGGAACCGACCGCCCAAAACGCCGGGCCGAAGACCGTCGTAATCAAGACATCAAAGGGGGACGTCAAGTTTTCGCACAAGGATCAC
>CAZHDQ010000304.1:0-4452 GCA_964531595.1 uncultured Anaeromyxobacteraceae bacterium | reverse complement strand
GTGGACAGCATGATGCCCAGGATGACCAGCGGTACGGTGAACTTCTTCAACGTCAGGTAAATGCCGTTCAGGACCGGGTGCTTGGACAACTCCAGGACGACCGGCATGAATTCCAGCGCCAGCACCGTCAGGTACAGCATCACGCACCAGCCGACCTCGAACAGTGGCGAGTGCGGGTTCCAATAGATGATCAGGTGCCAGATCTGCCAGGGCAGACCGAGGTCGAACAACAGGCCGATGACGACCGCGACGTAGCCCAAAAACGCCGTCAAAACGGCCGGGCGCACCAAGGGGCGGTACTTTTCCAGGTGGAACACATAAACGGTTGCGGCCAGTACGAAACCGCCGGCCGCCAGTGCGACGCCGCCCATGACGTCGAAGCCAATCCAGAAGCCCCATGGGGTCAGGTCGGTCAGTGCGGTCGTTGGGCCGATGCCGCGCCAAAAGCGGAAGAACGCGATGGCGGTTGCGGCGCCGACCAGCAGCCACAGGATGCTTTTCATCACCTTCAGGCGTCGGGTCTTCATGGTCAACCTTCCTCCCCGTCGTGGTCGTCGTGGGCTTCATGGTGACCGTGGGCGGGTGTCGGGACGCGGCCTTCCTTCATCGCGCGATCTCGCTCGGCCTTCATCCGACGCTCGATGACCCAGTAAACACCGGTCATCAGCGCGCCCATGCCGACAAACGCCGGTGGTACCGCAGCCATGGCCGGCGCGGTGCGTCCAGGCATCGGGCGTTCGTCCAATTTGTTGCCAAGCGTCAGGATGTCCAGTTCCATCGGGGCCAGGTACAGCACGCCGGTGCCGCCGACCTCGGTTTCGCCGAACACCTGCGGGAGGTACTTGTCAGGGCTTTCGGCGATTCGCCTTTTCGCCTCGGCCAGCAGTTCATCGCGTTCGCCAAAGATCGTCGCGCCAGTCGGGCAGGCGGCCGTGCATGCGGGCTGCTCACCCTTCGATACGCGATCGTGCCAGCACATCATGCATTTGCGGACCAGAGGGACCGGGGATTCCCAGTCGTAGCGCGGTATGCCGAACGGGCAGGACATCATGCAGTACCTGCAGCCCAGGCATTTTTCGGAATCGTAGATCACGGGGCCTTCGGCCGTCTTACGCAGGGCGCCGACCGGGCAGACGGACACGCAGGCCGGTTCAAGGCAGTGCATGCACTGCTTCCGAACGAAGTTGTCGCCCTTGCGCAGCACCGAACACCAGCGCACCGACGAAAGGCCGTCATCCAGCATCCAGCGGAAAGGCAGTTCGGTGCCCAGGTGGTTGGCTTTGCGACATGCGAGCACGCAGCGTTCGCACCCGATACATTTTGTGACGTCGGTCAGAATGGCTTTCATGCTGCCACCTCCTTGCGGTGTTCGACGGCCCTTTCGAAGGCCTCTGGTATCAGCACGCAGCGGGCAAAACGCGTGAAGGGGATCGACAACAGTAGGATGTCGGCAGCCAGGTAGTGGATCAGCGCGGTCGTGTCCGGCGACATGGGGCTGCGGCCCGGATGCGCGACCAGGTAGCCCGTAACAAACGCGATCAGGCCCATCGTCAAAGGCAACCAATCGGTGACCCGCCGGGCCTCGCGCTCGCGCTTGTCGGCGATGGTGGCGATCAGTAGGGCCGACAGCGTGACCATCGTGGCCTTGGTCAGCAGGTCCGAGACCCAGGGGGCGACCGCAGGCCAATCCAGATCAAGGTTCCGTCCCCACAGCCTGGCATGCCCCAGGTAGAACAGCGGTACGATGATCAGGCCTGCAATGGACAGCCAGGTCAGCAGTTCGCGCGGCCAGCCGATGCGGCGGACTCGGTGGGCCGGGGAAAGCCAGCGGCGCACGCCTGCCCAAAAAGCCAGGAAACCGGCGCGCGGGCTGCCGGTCGACCGGGCCAGGACCAGCGAGTTCTGGATGAACTGCGCCAGGGTCCCGAGCAGCGCAACGACCAGTGCGAATCGAAGCACCGGTCCACTGAAGAATTCCAACAATGTTTCCACGGGTACCTCCGGTTTCAGAGGGGCGCGTCCGGGGGCGACTGCCGGCAGCATTTTAGAGAAACCGGGCCGGATTAGTCCAGTAGAAGTTTGGATATCCAGCCAGGATTTAATTCATCCGCGTTGTCGGATTTCAGGAGGGGGTTTGTGGATCGCGTTTGCAACGGGCTATCGGCGCAATACTTGGTGAGTTTTCAGGGCTCAAAGGGTATTGATGGGCGATTTGCGGGGCGTGTGTCGGGCTTCGATGTTGGCTGTCGCGTTTCGGGCCGAAACTTCGAGCTGTGCCTCGTTTCCAAGGGCTTGCGGGTGACCGGTTCCGTTCCCACAATTGGCAGGGAATTTTGCAGGTTAATCCGATGAATGTGCCTCGGACTCTTTGGTTTTTTGCGCTGTCGGTCGGTCTGGCCGCTTCGGTGGCCTGTGGTGGAACGTCTGCGTTCGAGGGCGTTCAGGATGCCGTCGTCGACGTACGCCCGCAGGACATCGAATCGGCCGAAAACGATGAGGGAGTCCGACCGGACCTACGCGCCGAAGATGTTGGTGCCGGTGAAATCCTGGTGCCTGCGGACGTTTCCGAGGACTACCTGGAGGACGACGCAGCCTTTGATGCCGTTCCCATGGATGCGGTGTTCGAATCGTTAGTGGAGGACGCGCTAGACTTATTGGACGTGGGGGAGGATGTTCCCGTCGACACCGCACTGGCCATTCCGGTCGGACTCGTCGGCGAGTCGGTTCCCGAAGGTGTCTTGGTCAGGCACCGTCCCTGACGCATTTTAGAGCGGTCTTCAGTCCCGTGTCGTGAGGCGGCGGACCTTGTCGCGCAATGCGTTAAACGTGAAGGGCTTTTGGATGAAATCGTCCGCACTTACCGGCGCGTCTCGCTCGCTAAAGCCGCTGGTCAGCAGGATTCGAAGCCCTGGTCTTTGCCGACGCAGTTCGGTCAAGGCTTCCGCCCCGGACATTTCGGGCATCGTCAGGTCCAACAGTACCAGGACCGGCGGGTCCTCCATCCGTTCGATCTCGGCGATGGCCTGATGTCCCTGCGCGGCCGTCCGGACGTCGAAACCGAGCGTTTCCAGCATGCCCACCATAACGGATCGGACCATCGGGTCGTCGTCCACGACGAGCACGGTGCCGCAGCCTCGCCAGGTGCTGCCCTGCGTCGCATCCTGGCTACTGGCGATCACTACATCCTCGCGGTCCGCTGCCGGCAGCAGCATGCCGAATGTTGCGCCCTGCCCAGTCATTGTTCGGACCGTCAGGGCGCCCCGGTGACCGCGCACGATACCTAGCACCGCTGCCAGTCCCAGACCTCGCCCCTTGTTTTTGGTCGTGAAGAACGGGTCGAAAATCCGCTCAAGGGTTGGGGGGTCCATCCCGCACCCCGTGTCAGCCACCGTGAAGGCGACATAGGGGCCCGGCGGCAAGGTCCAGTTCAGCACGCCGTCTGGCACGAACCCGCCCGGGTGTTCGAACGCGAAGGTTCGCAGAGTCACCGTGCCGTCCTCGTCGAAGATCGCCTCGGCCGCGTTGGTGATCAGGTTCATCACGACCTGGCGGATCTGGGCCGAATCCACGTGTACTGGCGATAGGTTGTCGTCGAACGCATGCACAATCGAGACCTTGCGCGACATGCTCGCATGGAGTAGGTCCCTCAGGTCCTGGACCAGCGCGTTCAGGTCAACCGTTTCGACCTTGAAACGGCCTCGGCCAGAATAGGCCAACATCTGGTTGGTCAGGCCGGCCGAACGCAGAGCCGCCCGTCGTATTTCAGACACATACGGCCGTGTCAGGTCGGTTTCGGGAAGGCGCGCTAGCGCCAGGTCCGCGTTACCCAGGATGCCCGACAGCAGGTTGTTGAAGTCGTGAGCGATCCCGCCGGCCATCAGGCCCAAACTTTCCAGTTTCTGGACCTGCAGCATGTGTGCGTCCAGGGCGCGGCGTTCCTCCTCGGTGCGCCGCCGTTGATCGATTTCTTCCAAAAGTCGCGAATTTGATGTGGAAAGGGCGGCCGTTCGCTCGCGGACCAGTTCCTCCAGGTGCTCGCGGTGAGCTTCCAGCGCTTCCTGCGCCTGCCGAAGGTCCGTCACATCACGGATCACTCCGACCAGATAGGGGACTCCACTGGTGTCACTAAAGACGGTCTTCTTGGTAATGATGACGTGGGTCACCCCCGTGGCGTCCGTGAGGCGTTCTTCGTTTTTGTCCTGGCCGCCATTCCGGAAAACGGCGTCGTCGCGGTCCCAAAAGACGACGGCTTCGTCCCGGGGGAAGAAATCCGGGTCCGATCGACCCAGCAGTTGGCCACGCGAATAGCCCATGAACCGGCAGAATGCCTCGTTTATGAGCACCCACCGGTGTTCGCGATCCTTGACGAACACCGGGTCAGCGACGGTGTCGATGATGCTGGACAGGAATGCGGAATCGAACCGTGGCAGGGGGGATGCGGTGCTGGCTTGC
>CAZHDQ010000303.1:0-4459 GCA_964531595.1 uncultured Anaeromyxobacteraceae bacterium | reverse complement strand
GTGCTGGGCGAATTGCCGTGCGCCCTTTTTTGCGCATTCTGCACCCGTTCGCTTTGGCTGAAACTTCGTGACAAGACGTCGCAGATTCCCGCGATGCATCTGTACGACCAGTTGTACCGCGCAGCAACCAAGCTGCATTCCTGCGGCGCTAGCGAAGCCGCCATCGATCCCGGCGACGGCACCGATTCCCAGGTCGACCCATTGCTTTTCAACGTCGGCGGCGATGAACCGACCGTACACCCCGACCTTGCATCGATATTCCGACTGGCCGGTTTGCGCGGGTATCGGCCGATTCGACTGACAACCAGCGCGGTGAACCGCATCGACCTGGACACACTGACGCGGTATCGATCGGCTGGATTGAACCAGATTGAAGTGCCCCTTTACGGCGCAACCGCTTCAACCCACGACATGATTGTCGGGGTGCCAGGCCATTTCGAAGCCACCATCCGCGCTTTGGACAATTCACGCGCCCTTGGTATCCAGGCGATGGTCCATTCCGTGGTCATGACGTTGAACGCCCGGGAAGCCCCCGCGATCCCCGGCCTGGCTCGCGAACACGGCGCCGAATTCCTGGTATTCAACCTGCCCATTGAGGACGGTCCCAGTCGCATACCAGTGCGGGACCTGACGCCACGCCTGACATCACTGGCGCCCAGCGTGCTGGCACAAATGGACATGCGGGTTCCCTGCCTGGGGATCGGCACGCATCTTGGCTATGTTAGCCCCGAGACGACCCTCCAACGACTGGTCGCTGCGGGAAAGGGGTTGGATCCTCGGCACGGGTGGAAGTTCGTGCATGCACCGCAGTGTACAGGCTGCACGGCGCTGGCCTCGTGTTCCGGCCTGCGTCGGTCCTACATGGATATCCACGGAGATGGGGAATTGGTTCCATTCGGGTAGGCGGCGGGCAACTGCGCGATTCAGCGTTCCACATCCTGACCGATGAGTTCCAGTTGGATCGCGATCTTGTGCCGCAAGTTCCGAAGCCACTGGTTGTACTTCTTGGTCCGAACGTTGTAGTCGTCCGGGAGCATGCTCACGGAGTCCTCGGTGTGCTGAATTTGCACCTGGGCAAAGTGGCGGCCCTTCTCGAATATAAGCAGCATCTCATCATTGTTGTCTTCCAAAATCCGCCAGCCCAGTTTCACCGCTGCAAGCCGAATCGCCCTGTGGACATCGGCAAAGGCCGTCGGGGAATTGCGAACGGCCGCAGACAACGGCTCATCAACGTAACGGACAGCCGATCTACATCCGGCTGCGAAGATCGTCGCAGCCAGGGCACCACTCAAGAAACAGTAGAACCACTTGGACCTCATTCTGTTTCCCCCGAAGGTTAGTGGCAGGCAGTCTAGCAGTGCCCTGACACCACGACAATCAACGATTTACCTATTTCGGGGCTCTCCTACCGGCGTCGTAGCCAAAGACATAGCGGGGGACCAAATCGCAACAGGGCCTGTGTATTCCAGGCCTGCGGGCTCTCTACCGGCAGCCCTGAGTCTTGTTAGCGGTTTCGATGTCGCAACTGAAGGTGCCGTTATTACAATCAGAAATGAACTCTCCACTGCCGCCGCAGACCGGCACCGATGGCACCGAGAACGAATTCCATCCCTGCCGCAAGCTGGCCGCACAGGAAGGCCATCCCGAGCACTTGCCCATGGAAGGGAACTGCAAGTCCACCGAACCGTCGCAGTTGAAGTCGAAACCACCGCAATTGCTCTTGCTGGTGAAGAACGAAGACTGGCCGGGAAACACCCGGTCGTCCTTGTCGCAACAGTCGCCTTGGTAAGACGCCCGATATCTGTCCGTGGGCTCGCATAAGCACTTCGATTCCGTCCCTTCGGCCCCGAACCCGTCGCCGTCAACGTCCAGATAGTAGTCCTGGCACCCGTCGGCGCCTTCTTCGTCGAACACCCCGTTGCAGTTTTCGTCGACCCCGCCGCACTGTTCTCGCGCACCAGGGTTGATGGCGAAGTTGTTGTCGTCGCAGTCGCCATCCTTAATCGCTCGGTAGAAACCGTCCGGCGCGCACAGGCACAGGCCCGACCCGTTTTTCCCGTATCCGTCGCCGTCCTTGTCCAAGTAGTACATCGTGCAACCGTCCGCGCCGGCCTCGTTGATGTTGCCGTCGCAGTTGTCGTCCTTCGGTGTCGAGCACCGCTCGGCTGCCCCCGGGAAGATTAAGCGGTCACCGTCGTCGCAGTCGTGGAATTGTTCAGTGCATCGAGTGATCTTGTAGTTCCCCATCGGCGCACACAGGCACTTTTTGTCGAAGATGTCGCCGAAGCCATCGCCGTCCTTGTCGATACAATGGAACACGCACCCCATCGAGTTCTCGGGGTCCGCCACCCCGTCGCAGTTATCGTCGACGCCCTCGTTGCAGATTTCAACCCGTCCAGGACGGATGTTGAAGTTGTTGTCGTTGCAGTCGCCGCCCTCCAGGGCATCCCAGGGCGCTTCCTTCTTGCACATGCACCGCGACATCATCGAGTTCCCCGACCCATCACGATCTGCGTCCATGAAGTAGATCGTGCATCCCTCGGCCCCGTCCTCGTCAATCCCGTCAACGCAGTTGTCGTCCTTGCCGTTGCAAACCTCGGTCATGCCTGGATTACGCGTAAGGTCGCTGTCATCGCAGTCGCCGGCCAGCGTCGCGGTGTAAGGCCGTGAGCCCTCGCACATGCACCGCACGTCAGCGGCCACGCCGTACCCGTCCATATCGTCGTCACGATAGTAATTCATGCAGCCCTGAGCCCCCATTTCATCGATCCGGTTGTCGCAGTTGTCGTCCTGCCCGTTGCAGACCTCGGCCGCGCCCGGATAGGCCATCGCGTCCTCGTCGTTGCAGTCGCCCGACTTGGTCGCCCGGTAGTTGCCCTTGGGGCCGCAAAGGCATTTTTGGTCGGTCACGATGCCGAACCCGTCGCCGTCCATGTCCAGATAGTGCGGAAAGCAACCCTCGGTGTCCTCGTCGTCGATAATCCCGTTGCAATCGTCGTCCACCCCGTTGCAGACTTCGGGTATCGCCTCATTGCCCTCGCAGGTCATTTTCCCGTTTACGCACAGGGACAGGCCCTTGCACGTCCCCAATTCGTTGGTGATGTCGCAGGATGCACGCACAAGGTCATCGTCCGTCAGCCCGTTGCAGTCGTTGTCCACGCCATCGCACGACTCGGCTTCCGGCCAGCGCGCCGAACAGTCCGAATCGCACGTCCGATCGCCGGGGCAGCGGCCGAACACGTTGGAATTGTAACAAACGGTCAGGTAGCCGTGGTCACGGAACTTGTCGGTGCAAGGGCATTCAGCGTCGTTTCGGGGACGGCACTGCCGCACGTTGACCCCGCCGATCACGTTCATGGCGCATTCGAACCCGTACGGGCACCCCTTGTTCGATGAGCACGGCACCCCACAGAAGCTGCCGTTGTCGCCGCGTTCGACGCACGCGTACTTGCCAGTCAAAACGCCCAGCGGAGGCACGCATTCCGTGTCCCCCATGCATGGTTGGCAAAGGCGCGCGAACGGGTCCACACAACCGTAAGTCACGTCCGGACCGCTGCCCGATAACGCGCCGCAGACCCACCCTGACGGGCACGAATCCTCGTTTTGGCACATGGCCGTACACCGCATGCCCGCCATGGTGTCGATGCAAAGACCGCTGTTGCAATCGTTGTTCCGGTCGCACACGCACCCGAAACCGCCGTCCTCATGGCATTCCAGGACGACCTCCTGCTGGGAAGGCACGTCCGTGGCGACGTCACCAACCGTATCGCGTTCGTCGGCGTCACCCGTGACCACATCGCCAGAGGCACCATCCCGCCCGGCAATATCGCCCGCAGCTGCATCGCGGCCGGTGTCCAGGGCGTTCAGATCGGATGCCCCAGAACCGGAGTCACCACAACCTAACGCAAGAACCAGCGCCAGCACCCCGAGCAGCCTGTACATGACCAACTCCTGCACTCTAATGGGATCAAACCGCCCAAAGTGTGCGGGATCAGGGGCCGGTCCGTCAAGCAGAGTCGAGTGGTATTGGACGACTCGCATCCGCCCCCACCCAGATCTCCCACCGGCCGTTTCGCTGGACGGGAACGCGGCGGCCTGATAGTTTCCCGCAAACCGGGCGACATGCCTGGGTTCCACTGTCGGAGGCGACGATGACCGAGATCGCAACACCGCCCCCAGCGCCTACCAGAGGCATCCGCAGTTTCCCGCGCAATTTCTGGGTCGTGATCCTGATGGAGTTCTTTGAGCGCGGGTCCTATTACGGAATGATGTCCGTGCTGGCCCTGTATCTGGGTTCGGTCGAGCGCGGCGGCGCCCTGGGATTTTCAGAGCACTCGATCGGCATCATCATGGGCCTGATCACGCCACTGCTGTACCTACTGCCGATCCTATCGGGCGCGCTGGCCGAACGTTTTGGCTACCGGCGCACGCTGTTGGTCGCCTTCAGCCTGCTTGCAAT
>CAZHDQ010000302.1:0-4472 GCA_964531595.1 uncultured Anaeromyxobacteraceae bacterium | reverse complement strand
TACTACACGCCCGAATCGATTCGCGCGCGGCGATTCGAACGGTGGTTCGGGCGTTTCCTGTGGGGCCCGCAGGCGAGTGACGGCGAGTACCCTGTGGCCAAGGACATGGACGGCATGCGTCTGATTCTGGCCAGGAGCGCGATCCAGCCTCCTCCACTGTGTGCGTTCGGTAGGTTGGGGGGCGCCCAAATGGATCGGGTGTTCGCGCTGGCCGAAGAGGGCACGGCCCAGGGGCGTTTCGTCGTGCTGGCGGTACACCACAACCTGAATGTCGGGCGCTCGCTGCGCGATCGGACCGGGAAACTGCTGGACCGGGACGCGCTGCGCCAACGACTGGCTGAATCATCGATCGGGCTGGTGATTCACGGCCACGATCACCATGAGTTCGAGATGAAGATCGCATCAAAGGTCCCAGGGGGCACGCTGGTTGTGGGATGCGGTTCGTCAACGGCCCACGCACCGGCGCGCAACCGGTTCGGGCGCTTCAATATTTACGATATCCCCGGCGATCTGTCGGGGACTCTGAGGATCGAGCGATGGGAAAGCCGTCCAGACGGCGAGTTCGCGCCAAGGGAAGGGTAGGGACCTACCTACAGGCCACGCGTTCGCCGATTGTCGGATTCGCGGTCACGCTTCCGCTGCTCCTGCTCTACAACGTCGGTCTGCTGCTGCCGGGCGGCGGGGTCGGCAACGGAGCGGACCTTTTGTCCGGGCTGGTCAGTCGCCAGTGGGGCCTGTGGGGCATGCTGGGCCTGAACGCGGTGCTCGTGGTCGGTTCAGTCGCGGCGCTGGTCTGGCTGGCTCGCAAGGGGCGTTTCGTCGCGGGCCACTGGGCAGCGCTTATCGGCGAAGGGTTGTTCTATGGTGTTGTCTTGGGCCTGCTGGTCCCATGGGTGCTGGGGCATGCCTTCCCGATGTCCGTGGTGCCGCCGGCCAGGATGTCGCTCCTGGAGGTCCTGTCCACCTCGGCGGGCGCTGGCTACTGGGAGGAATTGATCTTTCGGTTGGTGTTCGTCGGCGGCGCGGTGGCCATCGCCCGGAAGGCATCCGCAGGCAAAGGCGTCGCGGCCAAGGCCTGGACCGTCGTGGTGGCGTTCGTCGCGGTCGTGCTGTCGTCGCTGGTTTTTTCGCTGGTCCACCACATGGGGGCCGTCGAGTCGCCTGAACCCTACGTGTTTTGGTACCGGGTCCTCGCCGGGGCGATCTTCGGTGGGGTCTTCCTGGGCCGCGGTTTCGCCGTGGCGGCTTATTCCCACTTCCTGTACGACGTGTTGGTGATGCTGCTTTAGTCGTCGTCAGTGGCAGGGGCGGGCAGCATCGTCGCCAGGTGGCGCAGGTAAACTTCGGGCTCTTCGTTGGCGGGCAGCTTTCCTTCCTGGACCGCCATCTCCAGCAGATCCCGCAACCGGCCCACCTCGGGGCCAGCCGATATGTTGAACCGCTGCATAATCAAATTGCCCAGTCCCTTGGGGAGCGGTTGGACCTGAGCGTCCTGCTCGCGCACCTCCATCACGCGGATCTGGAGGTCGGCCAGCAGGGCTCGGACCATCTCGACGCGTTCGGCACGCTTCGATGTCAGATCAGCGCGGGAAAAGGCGATCAGGTCGTCCAGCGCGTCGCCGACCTCGCGGATCAGTCGGCGCACCGCGGAATCAGTCCAGTCGTCGCGGTACAGATTGATTCGACTGTGGTTCTTGATGATGTAATGGATCCGGTCCGTTTCCTCGTGGCTCATCCCGAAACGGGCCGCCACCGCCTCGAACAGCAGCGCGCTCATGTCCTCGTGGCGGAAGAAGTGGACCTTTTCGTCGCGGAACACCTGCTTGGTCCAGACCTTGCCGATGTCGTGGCACAGCGCGGCCCAGCGGACAACGGTCGTCGAGTCAGCGTTGGCGACGACCTGCTTGGTGTGGGCCCAGATGTCCTTGTGCTGGCCGCCACCTGCGTCGGTGAACGCGATCAGCGCCTGCAACTCCGGCAGGATGAACGACAGGACACGACTGTCGGCCATGAACTGAAGCCCGCGTCCGGGGTGCGCCCCACAGAGGATTTTGTCCATTTCCTTGCGCCAGATGTCGCGGGGGACGTCCAGGATGTTCGCGGCGTCGCGGTCGGCCGCGACCCGGACCTCGCGGGCGGCGTCGAATCCGTATCGGGCCACGTATCTGGCGACCTTCAGCAGCCAGGACGCACCCTCCCGGAAGATGGTTTCGACCGGGAACACGGGCCGGACCAACTTGTCGGCCAGGTCCAGTGTGCCGCCGAACGGGTCGATCAGGCTGCCCTCGCCGTCGTAGGCGAACGCCTGGATGGTCACCTCGCGCGTCGCCAGGTCAAGGATGATGCCCGACAGGTTCTGACCGCGCAGCGAGCGAAGCGGCGGCAGGTAGTTTCGGAACGGACCGACGTTGAACGTCCACGTGCCTGTGCCGCCGGGCCGAGGCACCTTGAAGGTCAGCAGTTTAGGCCGGTCCTCCCTGCCGTCCTGGGGTGCCACGTCGAAGACGTCTTGAAAAACCGATTCAATTGTGGCCAGTGGCGCATCGACGGTCAGGTCGAACGAACCGGAATCGACAATCGACTGGCCAAGCGCCAGTTCGCGGGCGCGCGGACCAATCAACCAAGCCTCGCGGCCCAGGCGGTTGAACGTGGCGAACGCTTCAACCAAGGGCGCGGGGTAACCAGTTTGTGACACGGATTCTGTCGGCATCATCAGGGGTTTCTTCGTCTTGCTCGAGAACGTTCACCGCAGCCACGGCGGGCTAGCCGGGGGAGGATAAGCGATTGCTGGAGCCAGAGTCAACGCGCGCTGTAGGTTTGGTAGTGGAAAAGTTGATCCCAGCCACGCAAGAATCCGCCAACCAGAATCTACCGCCTGCCGCGGCTTGTGCCCGCGGTGACGATTCGATAATATTGCGCCCATGTCCTGCCATGACTGGGTCGATGCGACTTGGTTGAGTCGCTTTGCGCTGAGGTGTGCCGATGGAACTTCGAATTCTTATTAGGACCAGCACGATGTGTCTGGGCCTGATTTTCCTGGTTGCTGCGTGCTCTGCGGATGTCGGTGGGGCAGACGCGGACGGCGATTCGGTCCGCGACGTTCCTGTAGCGGTCGATCCGTTGATCGGCGACTTGGACCCCGGCATGGCGGATCCCGGCGACGACCCAGGCGTGTCTGACCTGCCAGACGTGGGCTCGGATGTCGCGTGCGAATGTCGCGGCAATGACGAGTGCGCGGGGGTGTTCCAGGATCTGGGACCATGCGAGACGGCTGTCTGCGACCCCGAAACCTGTGCGTGTGTTCGCGGGAAGGCTGCACCACAGACGCCCTGCGATGACGGCGACCCATGCACGGCCTACGATACCTGCGAGGACGGCGTCTGCATCCCGGGGACAAACGTGTGCGATTGCGATGACGATGCGGATTGCGAGGCGTTTGAGGACGGCAACCTGTGCAACGGGACCCTGGTCTGCGACCTTGAAGCGATGCCTCGCGTCTGCGTGGTCGACCCGGATACGATCCCTGTGTGCGTCGACGAGGACGATGACACTTGCCGCGGGCCGGTCTGCGACCCGGAAACCGGGGAATGCATCGCAGATCAGTCGGCGAACGAAGGCGGCGACTGCGACGACCTGGATGCCTGCACCGAAGACGACGTGTGCGTCGAAGGGTTCTGCGTTGGTGGGACCGACCTGGTGTGTGACGACGGCCTGTGGTGTACGACCGATTCATGCGACCCGAATACAGGTTGCCTGTTCGTTCACAACAGCCTGGCCTGCGAGGACGGCGAGCCCTGTACTGTTGGGGACACATGCGGAAACGGGGTGTGCGTTCCGGGTGCCTGGGACCTGTGCGACGACGACGACGACTGCACCGCGGACCATTGCACTTCCGGCTTCGGCTGCGTCAACGAGCCCACGACTGGGACGCCCTGCGAGGACGGCGACCTGTGTACGGCCGGCGACACGTGCGATGCCGGCACCTGCGTCAGCGGCGAATCGCTCGACTGCAACGACAACAACCTATGCACCGACGATTCGTGTGATTCGGACGAGGGGTGCGTACACATCGACAACACGGCGGGCTGCGAGGATGGCGACCCGTGTACCATGGACGACACGTGCTTCGAGGGGCAGTGCGTCCCCGGTGCGGCCAAGGAAATCGACGACGATGATGCTTGTACCGTGGACGCCTGCGACCCAGTCACCGGGGAAATCACCCACGAGTCGGTCACCTGCGACGACGGGAACGCTTGCAACGGGGTCGAGACTTGCGACCCTGACGACGGTTGCGTGGCCGGGACGCCTCTGGAGTGCGACGACGGGGACGCGTGCAACGGGGTGGAAACCTGCGATATGGTCGACGGTTGCGTGGCCGGCACGCCTCTGGAGTGCGACGACGGGGACGCGTGCAACGGGGTGGAAACATGCCACCCGGTCGAGGGTGGTGTGGCCGGCACGCTTCTGGAGTG
>CAZHDQ010000301.1:0-4475 GCA_964531595.1 uncultured Anaeromyxobacteraceae bacterium | reverse complement strand
TACCGCGGGAAGAACACTCGGATCATCTCGATTCGACTCTCCTGCGACTCGGAGAGCAAGGTTTATGAAAGCTAAGGATTTCGACCAGAAGTTTGATCGTGGCGACGACGTCATTGATCACCTCGACTTGGCCAAGGCTCGTCGGCCTGGCGAGGAGTTGCGGCGGGTCAATGTCGACTTTCCTTCCTGGATGGTCGATTCTCTCGACCGTGAGGCCCGTCGCCTCGGCGTTACTCGCCAGTCCATCATCAAGGTCTGGATTTCCGAACGGCTCCAGAAGCACGTCGCTTGACGACCTGCTTTTTGTCTGTAAACGATCACGGAGGGATAGACGATGACCCAATTCAATCGCAGAACCTATTCCAGCGGCTCGTTCAAGAAGGAATTGTTCGGGATTGCCAGGCAAGCCCAACTGGCCGCCTCGGTGATCGGTGGCATATCGCCCGCTTTGCAACAGAAGATCCCCATTCGAATCAAGGGCCTCGATCCGGCTTTCAGGGAGCGGATCATGCTGGCCGTGACGGGGGTGAACGACTGTAAATACTGCCGGTTCATGCACACCAGGATCGGGCGTCTCGTTGGCATCAAGGGGACCCAGGCCAACGCCATTTTGGCTGGTGATTTTTCAGACACCCCGGATTACGAGCGGCCGGCCCTCGAATTCGCACATCTCTGGGCCAGTCAAAACGGCCAGGCGGATCCCGCCGGGAATGCGAAGCTCGTCGAAACTTATGGCCAACCAACGGCCGATCAGATCGAAATGGCCTGTCGGCTGATCCGGTTGGCAAATCTTTCCGGCAATACCGTCGACCTGTTGCTGTTCAAGGTAAGTGGGGAAAGAATCGGCGCTTGAATGTCCCAAAATATCGCAGGTCATGCTGCCTCCGTTCAGCCGCATCAGTCCGGCAAGGGCTCGCAGGGGGGCGACCAGTCGCATGTCCGGGCCAACGAATCCCGGGCCATTTTCGACGACTACATTGACCAACCGAGCACCAACGGGGACAATCGTGGGCTGTTTGATGGGAGAACGCGGTGACAGTTCGTTTCAAGTGTCGGTCCAATACCCACCCGATGCGATGGCTGCAAAGCATTTTGTTGCTGCTGGTCGTTTTCGCGATCGGATGCGATTCGTCCTCCACGGATCCCGCCGGAACAGACGCTTTGCAGGATGCCACACCCCCGGCACCGGTCCGTTTCGCCGTGATTAGCGACAGCCACTTGGGGCCACTCTTGACCGACAGAATCGGCAAACGCTGGGAAGGGGCAATCACGGCGCTCAAGACCCTGGAACCCGCGGTAGAGGTGGTCTTCAACACCGGTGACAACATCCTGGCACTGATGTCCACGGAAGAACCCACCCAGGACTACCTGGACGGCGGCGAGCCCCTGGAAATGCTGGAATTTTATCGACAAATTATCCAGGAGCACACGCCCCCGATGGAGTATCAGATCGCGCTGGGCAACCACGACGACACGTACTTGGGAATGTTTACCGAAAAGGCCCTGCCCCTGGCAGCTTGGCTTAAGGCCTTCCAGGGCACGCCGCACTTCCCGGCCGCCTACTACAGCGTGGAACGTCGGGGCTGTCTGTTCGTGGTCCTGGACAGCACGGATTTGGCCACCGACGATGCCTCGAACCGGAAACCCACCTTTGGTCAGCCTCAGCTTCAATGGCTGGACGATGAACTGGCCCGCGGGCTGCCCACAATCGTTTTCTGGCACCACTGGATCGATCGGCCGGCCGACGAAACCACGGACGCTGAACTGAACCCCCTGTTGCCCGTTCTGCGAACGCACAAGGCCAATGTGAAGGCCGCGTTTACCGGTCATGGTCACGAATGGAGGCGGATGGAATGGGAGGGGATCCGGTTCTTCGAAACGTCGGCCCTGTTCGAAAATCCCGACCCAGCCTACCACCTGGTCGAGTGCGACCCGGCCAGCGGGACGGTCACCGTGATGAACGAGGACGAATTGCCCTACCGCGAGAAACTGCAAGTAACGGGCTTGGCGATTGGTCTTGTCCCCTAAGGAACGTGCTGCGAGGATGACGGTGGCCCTATTTACAGGTGAAAATGCGCTGCTCGAGAAGGTCGAACGGCACGACCGCAATCATTTCGAGATCAAACTGGACTATCCACTCGACGAAAATACCAAGACCCAGACGTACACGGTAGAGGCGTACTTTTTTGCGTCCCGGAGCCTGAACATCAGTTCGATGACCTACGGGTCTCGCGAATTTTATGCCGATATCCGAAACTACGTCAGGTTCAAGACTCCGCGAATGACGCTGGACCAGATCCTGGGGCCGGACCCGCGGTCCCCGTTGGCGCGATTGACCGAGTGTGCCAGTCGTTTGATTGCTGGCGACGCCCAGGCATCGGATCTGCGGACCCTGGTATACGAAGCCAAGATGCTTGGTTGCATCCTTCGCGCGTCCCTACGGGATCTCGGTCAACTGGTACTGGAAATGCGGGCACGGGGGATTCCGGCCGACACCGCCGCAGCCGAGCGGCTTACCGACGAGTCCTTGGAACCCCTGTCCGCCATCCTCTCGCGATTCCGGCAGGGTATTGACACGCTGCTGATCCCCAGCTTCCCGCCGGAGGTGTTGGGTGAACTGCGGCTTGTGGATGAATATCTGAGCCTGACTGCCGAAGCCTACACCCTGCATCTGTTCGACGCGATGACTGATATGGAACCGGTGCTGCGTGGCAGAGTTGCCGGGCTTGCGGCCGACGAAACTGAGTATCGATCGAGTCGTGGCTACGTTTCCTTGGCGAAAATGGATTCCGACAATGAAGAGTTTGTCTTTCGCAATTCGCTGCTGAAAAAATTCATTGGCGGTGCCCAGCACTTGCAAATCCACCTTGAGGATGCCCGGTCATCGGCAGAGCATGTCCTGTTCGCTGTGGCCGCGGGCGTGGCCATGGCCTTCGCAACCGGCGTATCGTTTTGGGCGATCAGTCTTGCCCCGCTTTCGTGGACGCTGTTCGCCCTCCTGGTGGTCAGCTATATGGCGAAGGATCGCCTCAAGGAGGTCGGTAGGCAGTTCTTCCAGCGGTTGTTGGGCAAGGCCGCGGCCGACCACAGGGTGGTCATAACGGACCCGGCGACGGGACTGCATATTGGTCAATTCCGGCAGAAGTTCTTGTTCCTGCCTGTCGAAAAGGTCCCGACAGAGGTGCGTCGCCTGCGGGATTCGGGGCGGACTGAGTTCCTGGCCGAGCGCGAGTTCTCGGAAACCGTGTTCCGGTACACCAAGGCGTTGAAATTATCCCCGGGGCAGGTATTTGGGGGCCATGAACGCGTCGCGGCCCTGACCGATGTGCTCAGGATGAACGTGCGCCATTTCCTGCACTCGCTGGATGAGCCGGAACCGACCGTCGAAATTTTCGATTTCGAGGCTCAGATGCCTCGCCAATTGAAGGCCCACCGCACCTACCATCTGAACGTGATCCTGCGTTTTTGGCGTGGCAATGATGTGGAAGGCGCCGGTCTGCGAAAGATTCGCGTCATCATGGACCAGGGGGGCATCTGTCGTTTGGAGACGTTCGACCCGACTCAACCGACCGTCTGACGCACGGAGCCAGATGGGGAGCGGCGACCACTGTTACCGAAGGGTGCAATGCTCGGGTTCGCCGCAGTTGACGTCCCCCGACCCCGGTGCCATCCTGTCCTAGCCACCCCTTTCCAGGAGTTCGCCATGTGCCGAGGCATCTGTGCGACCCTTGCCATGTACATCCTGCTGTTGGCCGTCCCGGTTTGGGCCGACGATTCGGGCCAAGGGACGTCCGCCTCACCTGAAAAATCCGCCGAAAAGAAGGATTGGGCGCGCCAGGATGGGCCGCGACTGAACATCGGCATCGACCTGGACATGTCGGGTTCTGCGACCACGATCCCCGCGGACGTCGGGGCGCACGAAGTCAACGTGGGCGTCATGGGGTTGATCGCCTACGAAAGCAACCGAATCTTCGCGGTGACGTTGCGGGGCGGGTACCTGGGCAGCCTCAGTTACGGCGGTTCTACGTCGAAAACCACGGGTGACGGGTTTCTGGTGCCGATCCTGGTGGGGGTCCGGCTGCAACTGCCGTTTTCGATTTTTCGCTTCCACATCGAGGCGGCGATGGGCTACGCCTACAGTAACCGTTTCAACCGGTGGGTCCGGAGCGGGTCGGGTGCATCGATGCACCAGTTGATCGCGGACTTGCGATTCGGGGCTGCGGTCTTTTTCACCCCCTTCCTGTCGGTGGATGCCGCCGTGTTCTACCGCCTGCCGAACATCCTGGTCCGCGTAATCGATTCGAAGGATTCCGAATACGCCCATACGGTTGGCATGACTTTGGGTGTGGGATTCCACTTTTGATTCATCAGGGCGCTTGCAGGTGGGCCCATTCCCGGCCCATACTGGCCCAAGGGATTTTTCGAGGGTAAACGACATTTCACTGCATGAATTCAATTCGCTGCCCCTGACGCAC
>CAZHDQ010000300.1:0-4505 GCA_964531595.1 uncultured Anaeromyxobacteraceae bacterium | reverse complement strand
CGATTTGGTGCTCGATGTACAGCAAATACACCTGCGCCCAAATCGGCTTGTCGCCTTGCAGTAGACCCTGTTTCGCCGACCTCGGTCATCGGATTGACGGTGAATTGGGGCCAGCCTTGGAGTCACCGGATCGATTCTGCTAGTATCGGTCGTCGAGGCGCCTGCCAAATCGAACCTGGAACCGGGTGGAACATGGTCTTCTCGTGTGTAAGCTGCCAGACAAAGTACCGCATCGACGACCAGTTGGTTGTGGGCCGAACCATCAAGTTTCATTGCCGCAAGTGCGGCCAGGCCCACCTGATAAGGGATCCTGGCGAATTCGACGAATACGTCGTCGCAACCGGGCCGACCCCAGCAACTTCCCAGACGCAAGCCTCCACGCGCGACACCGCACCCCCGGCCGAAACGACACCCGCAGCCACACCTGCGGCCCCGACCCCCGGCGGCTGGCTGGTGATGATTGGCGGTCGCAGAGCCGGTCCCATGACCGCGGATGAAATCCGAACCCGTTTCAACGCAGGCCAAATCGATGCCCGGACGCTCGCTTGGCGCCCCTCGATGCCACAATGGCAACGTTTGCGGGATCTGGACCTGGGGTTCGACCTTTCGCCCCGGACCACCGCTTCGGAACCGGCCCCGGCTTCGCCCCCACCACTTCCCGGGGCGGGCCCAACCAAGCTGGCGGACCGCCTGTACGACGACTTATCGACCCCGGCCATCGATCTGCGGCGTGCCGCCGAGGTCCAACCTGATGAGCCGATCTGGCATTCCAGGGTCGGCCGACGTCCCGCTTCCACCGAGGACACGCCCGCCACGCAGCCTTCGGGCGTCATCCTGTCACCAGAATGGCCCTCACAGGTGTCGGAAGAATCCGGGCCGTCGGATATCCCAAACGATCCGTCCGTCATTCGGCCGCCGCCACCAGTCCCGCCTTCGAACGACGGGGTCCACGATTTCGGCGACCTGATTAACGGCATCCAGCGCCGCGAACGCCGCAGGCAGACCCTTCGCATCGTTGCTGTGGTAATTGCCGTCCTGGTGGCAATCGGCGGGCTCGCGGGAGCGGCGGCATTCTGGCACTTTCGGGATGACAACCCGGCTGCATCCTGGCTCGGTCAAGATGACGATCCGGCGGCGAGCCTTCCCGGCGCGACCGAACAACTGGCACCCGGCGTCGACGAACCGATGGCGCCCTCGGGTCCAGTTGTGCGTCCGCCCTCGTCTTCGCCCGCGCCCCAGGCGACTACCGCCGTGGCGGTGCAGCCGGAATCGGCGGCTGCCATCGATGCACAGATGGACACGTTTCTCAAGCGCCAACAGCCCGATTTTCTGGCATGTCGCAGTCACCTGAAGTCCCCGACCGACGCAACGGTCAACGTTCGGCTGGACTTCACTGTTGACTTGTCTGGCGCGGTCGATGGCATCAGCGTCGAGGCGATGGACGGCATCCAGGTCATGCCTCTTATCGAATGCGTGCGTGCGATGGTCGAAAAGTGGCATTTTGACCCACGTTCTGAGCGCAGGTCGTACAATCGGGTTCTGGGCTTGTAGCAGCAGTCACAAGCGCCTTGGAGGTCTGCATGAAGATCCTCACTATCGCCGCCGTCATCATCGCATTCCTGCTTCCTGGCCAGGCCCGTGCCGACGGTGATGTCCGTCGAACCGTCCAGTTTCTGGGCTTTTCCGAGGACGGCTCCCACTTCCTGCTGAAGGTCGAGGACGCCAACCGCGGGACATACCTTTCCCTGAAATCCTTCGCGTCGAACAAGCAGGAAAAGTCCTACCCAATTGAGGACCTGGCACAAGAACGCAACATCATCAAGGACGCGAAGCGGCGCCACCGGATCAGCGACCCGGGCAAAGACAGCCAGATCGCCCCCGACGAAAACCACACAATGATCGGCATTCCCAAAGGGCATCGCTATGAAATCGCGGCGTTGCGTGATGGCAAGCTGGCCACTGTAACTTCCATCGACGTACCACGCGGCAGCGAGGGATACGCCAAGGTCGTCTTGTCGGGCATGTACTGGAACCGCGACGGCCATAAGATTGTCATCGTCGTACACAAGACGCTGGCCGGCGACCGAGGACTCGATGCCGACGAGGAGTTGCCGATCGAGTTCTTCGCCGGCAGCCTGAGGTTCTGACCATGTCGTTGTACAACCGGTTCGATCCCGATCGCGAGCGTCCGTCCGTTTGGCCGGTTCTCCTGCGTGTCATCCTGCTGGTGGCCATCCTGGCCATAGTTCTGATCTTCCAACACGAATTGGGCCATGGCCCCGCGACCTGCATGCGTGCGTTCGGCGTCCACTGATTTGGCGGAAGTCGCATGGTCGCTTGTGATGCAAATCCCCTTTCGTGTATGATTCGTCCGGCCTTTTAGCCCGGCCGTTGAACGGGGGACATCGTGAAGCAAGCTCTTGCAATTTTTGTTTCGACGGTTATGGCGTTGTCGATCGCGTCGTGCGGCGGCGGCAGCGCGGCAAAGCGCCCCCGTATCGAGCTTGACCCATCTTCCCTTGATATCACGATCGACCTCGAGTATTCGTTCAACATCGTCAACACCGGCGAGGCCGTGTTGGACGTTTTGGGAGCACCCACAATCGCGTCCGTTCCATGCGAGGGCGACGCCCCAGACGTGGAGCCATTCGCGATCACCGTCACCAACGTCGACACGTTCCCGGTCGCGGTTGATCCCCGAGGGATGGAGGGCATGGGCCCGGACGGCATCAGCGCGGTCGGCGTAACGGTTACGTACACGCTCCAGCCGATCGCCTGCGACCGCGTCGCTACCGTGACGATCCTCAGCAGCGACACCGAGCGGCCGAGCCTGACCTTGACCATCCGCGTGGCCAAGCCGATGCCGTACATCGAAGCGAACCCGGCCATCATGGACATCGGCTACGTCGAAGAAGGCGGCTCCGAGACCGGCATCTTGAACATCCAAAACAGTGGCCTGGGCGACCTGTTGATCGACAAGATTGCTTACGCCGGCGACGCCGGTTTCAGCTTTACCTGGGGCTGCGAACGCGCCGACGAGGAATCGAACTCCAAGCCCATCGTCATCACGCCCCAGGGCGGTGAACTGGGCGCGGAACAGTGCAAGCCAGTCGTCGTGCCCCGGAACTCCAGCTTCGCCATCCCGGTGCGGTACGCCGCTTCGCACGGCGAAAAGGCCAATGCGCTGCTTACGTTCTTTTCGAACGACCCCAGGTTCGACGCGTCAGCCGGCAAGGGGCTGGATGTCGAACTGCGCGCTAACTGGGGCGGTCCGGTACTCCGTGTCGAACCGAACCCAATCGATTTCCGTTCGGTGGTTTTGCTGAAGCCGCAAGTCATCACGGCCTATCTTAAAAGCGTCGGCGACGAACCGGTATCGGTTACGAACGTGTACCTTTCCAATGACACCAGCGACGCATTCCACCTGCAACTTGAAGGTTTGGGCGCTTTCAACGCCGCGAACCCGCTGGTGCTGGAACCTGGGGAACGCCGCGATTTCCGTGTGGCATTCGTGCCCCAGTCGTTGAAGACCGACGGGGATGGTAAGCCGATGCCAGACACCGGGATGATCCTGGTGGACAACAGTTCGCCGCGTTCGATCGTCGAGGTGCCGCTGACCGGCGTCGGCGTCGAAGCCGAGTGCGCCGTATGCGAAATCGAGGTCCTGGTGGCCGGCAAGACACTGCCCGTGGGCGAATCGGTCCTGCCGCAGACCATGCTTCAGTTCAAGGACCGCTCCTACGACCCGACCGTCGGCGGCGGCATCGATGGGCGCACATGGTCCGTCGAGCAGCCCCAGTCGTCGCTCCAGATCTTCGATCCGTCCCCGAAGTTCAAGGACCCGAAGTTTTTTCCGAACGTCATCGGGGAATACCTGTTCCACCTTGAAGTCGTGAACATGGACGGCTGCCGCGCGAACTGCGAGCGCTTGGTAGAGGTCCGTTCGCCCGAAGGGCTGCACGTGGAAATGACCTGGAGCACGCCCCAGGACCCCGACGAGTACGACCAGTGCGATTCAAACGCCGATTGCGGATCGGACATGGATCTGCACGTCTTGAATTCGAAAGCCTCCGGGACCCGCAAGGACGAAAACGGCGAGGCTTACGGCTACTTCGACCTGCTCGGGTACGACTGCCACTGGAACAATTCAGCTCCGACCTGGTGGGAGGAACACTCCGGCGACCCGCGCTACCAGCCCAGCCTGGACCTGGACGACACCGACGGCGCAGGCCCCGAGAATTTCACCTACACGTACCCGGAGCCTGAAAAGTGCTACCGCATCGGCGTCCACTACTACGACGACCACGGATTGGAAGCCTCCTACCCGACCATCCGCGTATACATCAACAGTTCGACGCCGGTCTACGAAAAGAAGTGCACCAAGGCGATGCACACCTGGGACATGTGGGACGTTGGCTGGGTTTGCCCCAGCAACCTCGACGCCCCCTTCGAGGAATTCACTGATCCCAAGGGCGGCGGCCCTGTCATCGTGAAGCAATACAGTC
>CAZHDQ010000299.1:0-4506 GCA_964531595.1 uncultured Anaeromyxobacteraceae bacterium | reverse complement strand
GAGATCCGTCAGTTTTTTGCACGGCTGTAACGATCCCCTGAGGCCAGGTGATCGTTACCGCATCCCACATGTCGCACTTCTGCAGCGGAATCCCCAGGTCCTCGAGGCTCTGATCGAACACAAGTTCGGCCCGGATGTAGCACTTCAGTCGCGGGTACGCTATGCCGAACCCGTGGTCGTCCCAGTAGTGGACGCCCACCCGATAAACGCGGCCCGCCACAGGTACGTCCAGCGTCACAGTTTCCGGCCCGGCGCCGTCAGTATCGTCGCGGTCCAGGCTCGGGTCGTCGCGTGCGCTCGGGTTCATCGTTTCCCAATCCGGGTTCTTGTTGAACCAGAACACGTCGTACGGGATGTCAAACCACCCATCCGGCTTGCCGTCGCCATCCAGGTCGGGTCCTGTAGCAAACGGGTGCGCGAAGTGGATGTCCATGTCCGATCCAGCGTCCTGTCCTTCGTCGAACTCGTCTAGGTCGCCAGGCGTCCGCCAAGTCAGTTCGCACAGTATCGCCTGATCCGGCACCACGACGACCTTCTTGCAGACGGTCGTCCGGCAGTCCACATCATACGAACACTTCTCGGAATCGCAGACGTCCAGGCAATAGGTGTACTCGCCGGCCACGTTCGCCTGGTGCGTCGGCTTCGGGAAGGTCGCGGTGGGCACGAAGTTGAACTTGTTTTCCTCGGGCTGATCGACCGTCCAGGAATACTTCGCGATCACGCCGCTCGCGGCCTCGCTTTGCTCGCCGTGCAGGTGCAACGTCGTCACCGGCCCGACCTCCTCGCCTTCCTCGATTATCAGAACCGGTACCGGGCATTCCGCCGCGACGCCGAAACCGGTCATCTCGACATTGCGGATGCCGCCGAAGGTGTTGTTCAGGATGACCAGGTTCGCCACGTCCCGGATCGGCATATCATTACCGTCCAGGGGGCTTGGTACGTCGGGCGGCGTGTAGCGCGCGAGCAGTTTCACCGACCCGTTGGCGGGGATCGACAAAACGTTCTGGTCTGATGGCTCGCCCCCTTCCAGGGTCGACATGTCGATTGAAAACGAACCGAGAGTTGCCACGGGGACCACCTCGATCCCGGTGATTTCCAACGGCGCGGTGCCTGTCGATGCCAGTTCGACCTCGATCCCAGCGACCTTTCCGATCATCTTGCCGCCGAACTCGACCGGGTCCGGTTCGACCGTCAACCTGGGGCCTGTCGCGTTTCCGATCAGTTCGATCTGATTCAGCCCGTCCACCGCAGCCGCGTTGTTCGAATGGAGGATCAGCATCGCAGAATCGGGCTCGCCGTCCGCAGGCGTAAACCGCGTCAGCCAGGAGGCCGACGTGTTCGCCGAGACCTCGAAGGGCGGATCAAGGTTGATCTGTGTGAAGTCCTCGGACGCGCTGTACGTGTTCCCATCGATTTCCACTTCGAACGTCGGACGGCCGTCGAACCGGATCCAGTCCACGATCAAGCGGCAGGACCCGGTGTTGTCCATCGACAGCGCTTCTTCCTTCGCGTCCTCGAAGCCGACCTGCAGGAAGTCGATCTGCGTGGGAAGGCCGAGGTTCGGTTTGCATTCGCGCGTCTGGAACTTGATCTTCAGGTTTTGTAGCGCCGCATCCACGGTGTTGTCGTTGACGATCGTCACCGTCGCGGACCGCGTCAGGAAGTCGTCATACCGCGTGAAGGACACCGTGAATTCGATCGACTGATCGTCGAAATTGCCCTCGCCGGCCGCTTTTACCGCTGCGGGAAGCGCCGGGGGGACCAGGCGGAAGGCATTGCCCATCGCCGCCTCGTCGTCGGAGAGGGCCGTGTATTCCAGATTGATGGCCGTCACATTCAAGGCGAGGTTCTGGCCGGTGTTCCGGATCTTCAAGGTGTATTCCGACGAGAAACTGTTGTCGACTTCCACCAGGGTCTGCGAAGGGTCAATCTCGATGGTCGAAAACGCCCGAGCCTCCCCTTTGGTGCTGTCACACCCCATAACGACGAGGCCGACGACGACGGTCAGCACCGGCAGGAACGCCTTAAGGCGATTGGTCATCCCAGCACCCTCCAGTCAGAGTGGTCCTAATCACGCAGATTATTGCGGTCGCGCAAGGGAGTGTCAACCTAGAGGGTCATCGGCCGTACCCCAAGTTCACCCGCGTGATCCCAACTGTATCGAAATTCCCGCCATCTTGTTCCACATTTGGAGACTCGGGCATTCCGGAAACCCTGCCCACAGTTTCGGTCTAAACGGCCTTCGACCAGTGTAGAATCACGCTGTGAGCACCGCCTCCCAGCTAGTGTCCCCCCGGTTCGTCACGGCTGCTATGGTCGTCGCAGTTGCCGCGGCTGCCGTTCTGCCGGGATTGGGAGGCATCCGATATCCCTTCCTGCACGACGATCGGTGGGCCGTCGTCGACAACCCCGTCGTCCGCGATGGCGTCGACCCATTACGGATCTTGTCCACGAACGCCTGGGGCGATTCACCGGACCACCGGCACATCCTGAACTACCGTCCGCTTTCGGTGGCTTCGCTCGCCTTTACCCACGCAGCCGCCGGCCTCGACCCCCTGCCCTATCGCCTGGCGAACCTGCTGCTCCACGCCCTGGTTTCAACCCTGGTCCTTGCCCTGGCTTTACGCCTGCGTGTCCGTCGCCTACCGGCTTTCGCGGCGGCCCTTTGGTTCGCGACGCATCCGGTCCACAGCGAAGCAATCTTCTTTGCGGTAAACCGCGAGGAACTGCTTTGCGCTGCATTCTTCCTGTTCGCGCTTATGCAGGCGACACCCCTGTCATCCCTGCCAGGGCCACAAACGCCGGCTAGGACCGGCAGGGCGTATTTCCTTGTGACCGCTGCAACTGGGCTCGCGCTACTTTCGAAGGAAACGGCGGGGATCCTACCGATCCTCCTGATTGTTGTGTACCTGACGTGGCCTCCCCACGTTGGACAGCGTCGAGCCGCCATCACGATGGTCGTCGCGACCGCCGCAATCCTGGCGGGCTACCTGATCCTCCGTTTTACCGCGCTTGGACGACTGGCCGCAGGCTACATCCCTTGGCAGGACAACCCACTAGTCCGCGCTGACCTGTTCGACCGTCTGGCGTCGTCGTTGGCGCTGATCTGGCAGGCACTGGGTCTGCTGATTGCACCGTTGTGGCTGACCGTGGACTACGGCTTCGATACGCTGGGGCTACCGGCTGGCTCGCCCACCGCCGCCACTTGGTTGGGACTGGCCACGGTTGGCGTCGTTGTGGCGGCATTCCTGCATTACCGCCGTACCGCTCCTTCCGTATCGCTGGGTCTGGCGATCCTGGCATTCGCCTGGTCGCCTGTTTCCAACATCCTGTTTCCAAACTCAATTATATTTGCCGAACGGTTGCTCTATCTACCGTCTGCTGGTGCCGCCTTGGTAGTTGCCGGCGTGCTCGACCGTATCCGGGATTCCAGGCCCCTGTCCCATCCCGCCGCCTGGGCCCCAGTCGCCATTATCTTAATAATCGCAACGCTATCCGGTCTGGTACTAGCTGACCGGAACCGGGACTATCGGAGCGGACGCGCCCTGTTCGATTCGTCCCTGGCTGCCCATCCCAGGTCTACACGCCTGTGGAACAACCTGGCTATCGAGTACCAGAACGACGGCGAATGGGATCGGTCCGGTGTGGCGCTGGAACGCGCCCTGGCCATCGACCCGACTAACGCCGAGGCCCACAACAACCTGGGCTTAGTGCAGGCCCGACGAGGCGAAATGCAAGACGCGGCCCGCTCTTTCGGGACCGCACTGGATCTGCGCCCCGGCATGGCGTCCGCTTTGGGAAACCTCTGCAAGCTTTTCGAGTCACTACCCGACGTCGCCCGGACCCGCGCGATTTGTGAAATGGCTGTTCGACGGGGCGCACCTGTTGAGGATGTCTTGGCCCGCCTGCGCGAGCGGTCAGACGGGCCGCAGGAGCAATGAGTGTCTGTGGCCCCCATGACCTTTCGAAGGCGCTGTGCGAGAATAAACCCCGCCCCACTTCCGTCCAGGGGCCTCGAATCCAGAGTGCGCCGGCCCAATTCGGAACGGTGTACCTAGACGAATCGGAGGTTGCCGCATGCGCAGATTGATTCTTGTCGCGCTTGTTTTCTGCCTGTTACCCGCATCCGTCGGCGCAGATCCACTGACCCCGTTTCGACCCGCGTCGAACAAGGTGACACTAAGCGACGTGCAGCCCCAGTATGAGCGGCCCGAAAACAAGACCAACGAATTCTACAGCGAGTGGTGGTCGTTCGTGTTTCGCCTGGAAGGTGGATACAAAGCGTACGTCCAGTTCTTGGTCAGCAACATGGGGCCTGGCGACGGCAAGGCCGTCTTGAAGGTCGAATTCACGACCCCCGACGGCATCAAGCACAACACGACCACTAAACTAAGCTCCAGTGAATGGTCATGGTCCAAGGATCGGTTCGAGCTGAGGTTCGGCAAGAACTTGCTCTACGGCCCGGTCGACGGTTTGCGGATGCACCTGGAGAATTCGAAGCTGACC
>CAZHDQ010000298.1:0-4509 GCA_964531595.1 uncultured Anaeromyxobacteraceae bacterium | reverse complement strand
CGTCACGTCGACATCAAGTTGCATTACGCCTGCAACAACCGTTGCATCCACTGCGTGATCGCGGATCAGCGCGATGCCGCGATGGCGCGGCGCGGGCGTGATTTTCGGACCACCGCCGAGGTCGTGGCGGAACTGGTCGATGCGGCACGGCGCGGGTTCGATGTCGTCACGTTCACGGGCGGCGAACCGACGCTGCGCCGCGACCTGCCCGAACTGGTCCGGGCGGCACGTGACCTGGGGCTGGCGGTCGGGATCCAGACGAACGGCCGGATACTTGCCTACCCTGAGGCGCGGGATCGGTTGTGCGGTCTGGGCGTGCGGTTCGTCGTCGCCGTCCACGGACCCGACGCCGCGATTCACGACGCGATCACGGCATCGCCGGGGGCGTTCGACCAGACGATGGCCGCGGTTTTGGGCTTGGTGGCTGCCGGCGAAAAGCTCACTGCCAAGGTCGTGATGTCGCAGGTCAACGTGCCGCACCTGCCGGCGCTTGCAACACTGCTGGGCGCTGCCGGCGTCCGTCGGATGAACCTGACGTTTCCCCACGCGCTGGGTCTGGCGCGACGGGGGTTTGACACGGTCGTGCCAAGATACCGCGACGCGATGCCGTTCGTGTGCCTGGCCCTGGACGCGTTCGAGGCAGCCGGAGGAGTTGCGGTGACCGAGGCGATCCCGCTGTGCTTGCTGGGCGATCGACCTGACCGCGCGTCTGAAATCCACTATCGAGCTGCCGTACACAGCGAGGTTCGGCAACTGGATCAAGACCCGCGGGACTGGAGCGCGGACCGGGCCGTCGAGGGCAAGGCGAAGGCGCCCGCGTGCGCCGGTTGTGAGTTGGATGATCGTTGCGAGGGCGTCTGGCGCGAGTACATCGAGGCGTTTGGCGGCGACGAACTGGTGCCAACGGGCAAGGAGTGATTCCAGGAGTGCTCTCGAATCGGTGGACGTGAGGATGATGACGAACGACCCGTTTGAAGCTAGAAGCGGGGGGGGGGCTTCGTGGTTGTGGATCACGAAACGCGCCCCGACTCTGGTCGCAATGGGATTCGTGACCTTAGCGATTGTCTTTGCAGGCCCGTCGGTATGCGATTACGTTGCGGTTGCCGGCGCTCGCTTACTGGAGACGGACCCGATTCAGTGGTTGGAGCCCCTGTTCTACAAGTCCGCATTGCGGTCGTACGAAGGAGGGACACTGTTCGCACCTCCTGATGTGGCCTACATCGCGCCGATCTCTGGCCCAGGGATTGGCTGGGGCGGTGGCTGGATGTTCCATCTGTTTGGGCCGGGATTCCCGGCATTGAGAGTTCTCGTTTATTTCACCATCATCCTCTTGTGCGGAGTGGGAGCCGTATGGACTAGCCGGGTTGCGCGAAGCCTTTATTTGTTGCCGGTCTTCCCGGTCATGTTGCTCACGTTGGATTCCCCCTTGAACCTGTGGTTTACGCAGGTGAACACGGACATCCCCTTCCTGACTTTCGTGGTTCTGGGCCTTGCGTTGCTTCATGACGATCGGGGCACTTGGTGGCTCAGGCCTGTACTCGCTGGAACCGCCATGGCGATTGCGACGCTCTTCAAGCAGCACGCGATCGTGTTCGTCGCCGTGGCGACTCTGACCGAGGGCTTCTTTCGTCCACGACGGGGGCTGGCATTCCTGGGAGGGGCCTTGGCGATTCTCCTGCCCACTCTACTTTTTCTGCAGTGGCACTCGGAAGGCTGGTTCTGGACCATTGCCGTCGGGGTACCGCTTGAGTCGTTGTCGAAACCGGATCCGCGAACCCTGTTCCACCTGTGGCGCGTGGCGCCTCATGCCGTGATCGCGTTTGTGGTCGCGCTGCCTCTGTTGCTGATCCTGGAGAAGACTTGGTCCAGGAGAGGATACTGGGTGGGTGTGGCTATTGCGGCGGTGGTCGTGGCGGTGAAATCCTTCGCCAAGGATGGTGCTGCAGCAAACAACCTGCTTTCGTTTTGGGTCGTCGGTCTGTTGATGGCCTCCATCGCCGCGGCGCGTCTGTACCGGCGGCTCCAAGGGGCCTGGTGGAAGACGGGTGTTGTGGCCTCGGCGCTCATCGCGGTGTCGGCGGCAGGATCACTTGGGTTCAAGCAAATCCGGCCTCGTGCTGAGGCCATTCGAATGGCAGCCGGCTTGACCGATCACCTTCCGACCGGGGCCTTCCATGGTTTCGAGGAGAAGCTGCGGTCGGTCATTCGAGAGGCGAAGGGGGAGGTTTTCGTGGGCGCGCGCCCGAACCTTCTCTTCGAGGCAGGAAGACCCCAGAACTTCCACCAGACGACGCTTCTCGAGGGCACAAGGCGATGCCATCTGTATGACACGGAGGCCATCGTGGGACGGCAAGTGGCCGAACGGCATTGGCAGTCCATGATCGTTTGGGACTATGGCCGTTGGCCGTTCGCAGACCTGCTTCAAGCGAGCTACCGGAAACGGACAGACTTGGGGCGTGACCCCTTAATTGGTTCGATGGTATCGGTGTGGGTGCCGAAGGCCGAGTCGTTGCGTGCAGACTAGAGGGTACCGCGGGGTTGACTTTCGATGGCTCGTGTCCGGAGGGACGGTACGATGTCCGACTTTCCCCAGTCGCAATCACCCGATCACCCGCGGTCTTGCGGCGTCTGGCGTGCGATGGTTCGCCTGCTGCCGGCGGCCGCCTTGGGCGCCGCGATCCTGGCGGTAGGCGACGTGGTTCGCATGGCCGACCAGGCACACCGGTTCCTGGACGGGCCGGTGGACGTCGCCGCGCTGGTGCTGATGGTGGCGGGGATATATCTGTGGACCGCCTTCTGGGTGCTGCTGGTCCTTGGGCCGCTCCTAGCGCTTGTCTCGGACGGTGACCCCGACGGCATGCTGGCCCGCGTCCGGGCCGCCCTGCTGCGCGAGGGATTCGGTACCAGCGTGAAGGTCGGCGCGCGGATCGTCGCGGTCGCCGTGGCCGGGGCGGCGTTCTTTTACGCCCTCGCGCGGGCGGTCGCGCGGCTGGCCGATGCAGTCAACACCCCGGGTCTGCTGGGATTGGCCGCGGCGGGTCTGGCGGTCGTGTTGCTTGTTGCGGCCGTTGCCGGCGGAGTCGTGCTGGCTGCCCTGCTTCAGCGTCTGGGCCGGCTGCCAGGGCTGCGTCACCTCCTGGCCGCTCGCACCGTCGCAATCGGTGCGCTGCTCTTGCTGGCCGCTGGAATGGTCGCCGCTGCGGCGTTCGAGCGCACGATCTTCAAGGAAATCGACGGCTGGCGCCTGTACCTGCCTGTGCTCGCATTGGCCGCAGGTGCCGTGGTGCTGGTCCTGACGCCGCCGCCCGCAAACGGCGCGCGTCGTCAATGGGTTGGCTGGACCCTGGCGATCGTGGTCGTTGCCGTCACGGCGACTGGGCTGCTGTGGTCCGGCAGTCGCGATGGTGCGCGCGCACTGTTCCTTTCGTTTGGCCGGAACGGGGCGCAGGTGGCGGACCTGTGGGCGCTGGTCTTCGACTTCGACGGTGACGGGGCCTCGACGTTCCTGGGCGGGCAGGACTGTGCGCCCTGGGACCCGCGCATCTACCCGGGTGCACCGGAAATCCCAGACAATGGGATCGACGAAGATTGCTTGGACGGCGATCTTCGCACCGCGCCTCCGGCGCTGAAGCGGCCGCGGCTGACCCACCCGGTCGCGGGCCTTGATCGGCCGGACATCCTGCTGATTTCGATCGATGGTTGTCGGCGAGACGCGCTGGGGGTCTACGGTGCCCCTAAGGATCGGACCCCTCGCCTGGACCGATTTGCCGAAACGTCCGTGGTCTTTGACGATGCCATCTCCCCGGCCAGTTGGACCATGCCCGCGTTTGCCGCCATCCTGACCGGCCGGTTCGCCGGTGAAATCCCAGGTTTCTACGGTGCATCTCGCATGCGTACGGTGCCCGATGACATCCCCCTGCTGTTCGAACCGTTCGCCCAGGCGGGCTATCGGACCGTCGCGGTGACAGCCGGCTTGCAACTGGACCGGCTGGGCCTGGATCGCGGCATCGACGACTGGCGCAGTATCTCGCCGGGGCCACGGGGGCGCTTTGCCGGGCCGGTCGCCGACCTGGCGATCGACGTGCTGTCCGAGGCGAAGCGGGACAAGCCGCTGCTTTTGTGGGTTCATTTCATCGACCCCCACTATCCCTACGACCCGCCACCGGCCTATCGACGATTCGGAAACGATCGCCGTGGGTTGTACGCCGGCGAAATCGCCTACTCGGATGACGCCACGGGCCGCGTGCTGGACGCGCTGCACGACACCGGCCGGGATGCGGACACGGTCGTGGTGGTCTTCGCCGATCACGGCGAGGCCTTTCGTGAGCACGGGCAGCGCTTCCACGGCGAGTCGGTGTACGCCGAGGAAGTCCGCATCCCTCTAATAGTCCGTGTGCCCGGCGTCCCCGCGGGTCGCCGCACCGACCTAGTGTCGACGCTGGACCTGGGGCCGACGCTTTGGGACTTGGCTGGGCTGCCAACTGCCCTACCGACGCGTGGCCTGACCCT
>CAZHDQ010000297.1:0-4531 GCA_964531595.1 uncultured Anaeromyxobacteraceae bacterium | reverse complement strand
GTGAGCACTTGATCGATTTCGTGGGCGTCACAAAGTCGTTCGGCACCCGGAAAGTGCTGGACGACATCCAACTGTCGATTCTCGACGGCCAGATCACCTACATCATCGGAGCGTCCGGCACCGGTAAGAGCGTCCTGGTCAAGCACGCGGTGGGTCTGCTGTCTCCAGACGCCGGACGTGTCCGAATCGATGGTGTCGACGTGACCGATCTGGACGAACCAGGCTGGCGTCCGATCCGTCGACGCTACGCGCTGGTGTTCCAGCACCCTACCCTTTTCGATTCAATGACGCTGCTGGACAACGTCGCGCTTCCGCTGCGCAAGCACAAAGGTCTGGGGCGCGAGGCCGCCCGTCGCGAGGCGCTGGTATTCCTGCAAGGTGTCCAGATGGCCGAAAAAGCGCACTTGATGCCGGCCGAGGTCGGGCCGTCCGAACGCAAACGCGTGGCCATCGCGCGTTCGCTGACGTTGGCGCCGGACTGCGCGATCCTGGACGAGCCGACTACAGGCCTGGACGTAGTTTCCAGCGAGAACGTCGACGCGATGATCCGCCATCTTTCCCGTGAGATGGGCAAGACCGTGGTCGTCGTCAGCCACGACCTGCGGTCCATTTTCGGCGTTGCCGACCGCATCGTTTTTCTTTATAAGGGTCGCGTTCACCTGGACGGCCCCCCGCAGGCCTTTCGCGCTTCCGATGACCCTGTGGTGCGGCAGTTCGTCCGGGGGGATCCGGACGGCCCGATGGAGACCTGATCATGGCCGACAAGTCATTGCGTTCGATGGAGGTCAAGGTCGGCGGGCTGATCCTCGCTGCGGTGGCCCTGCTGGTGGCGTTCCTGATCCTTTTGGGTGACTTTTCCTGCCGTGATCGACAGTCATTGTTCGTCGACTTCCCGAACAGTGGTGACTTGAAAACCGGCGCGCCAGTCAAGGTCAGCGGGGTCACAGTGGGCAAAATTGGGTCTGTCGAGTTGTGGGCGGGCCGCAGGGATCCGGCGCACGGCAACAAGGCGGTCCAGGTCCGCGCCCAATTGAACCTGAACACGGAAGCCCTGCTGATGCTTCACCGCGACGCACGTTTCTACATCTCGACCCTGGGCGTGCTGGGCGAAAAGTACGTCGAGATCGACCCGGGTACCCCTGAGGAGCCTAAGCTGCAGGCTGACGATGTTGTTGACGGGATCGGACCGCTTCGCCTGGAAATCGTCGGTGCCAGCGCGACGGACACCCTGGCGGACGTGTCGGGGATCCTCAAGGAGAACCGCCAGAACGTTAAGGACGCCATCGCTGCGATCGCGCGCCTGGCGATCACCGCGGACGCGATGCTGACCGAAAATCGCGAATCGGTTAAGCAGGCGGTGGACCACCTGAACCAGGTGGCGGGTGCATTAGCGACAGGGACAGGGGACGGCGGTGACCTGCGTGGAATCGTGGTTTCTCTGCGGGGACTGGCAGATACACTGGACCGCAACGTCAAGCCGATTGCCGTGCGCCTGCCGTCGATCGCAGACAAGCTGGATCGGGCCTTGACCGAGGGCGGCGATTTGATGGCCGAGGCCCGGGTGGTGGTGGCGGACGTGCGCCCCGGGGTTGCGGGGATCGTCGGCGACGTGCGCACGCTGTCTCGCAACGCAGTCGACGGCAAGGGTACAATCGGAGCTTTGCTGTCCGACCGTGAAATCTACGACGACCTGATCGCTATCATGAAGGATATCAAGCGCCATCCCTGGAAACTGCTGCTCAAGGACTGATGCCTATGCCCCGCAATCGCCTGCTGTCGGTGCTGCTGGTCACGGCCGGCTTGCTGGTCGTCCCGGTCTCGGTACGTGCCGACGACGACGGAGTTGCCGAGGCTATGCGCCGATTAGCCGATGCCGATGCCGCGATGCACTCGGGCCGACCAAACACCGCGTTCGAGGGATATCTGGCAGTCATCCGGCGTTTTCCGACATGGTGGATCCCCACGGTCAAGGCTGCGGTCGCGGCGCGGGCCCTGCATATGCCAGACGCCTCTGTGGACGCCTGGGTAAACCGGGCGCGGACATTGGAGCCGTCGGGGGATTACCTTCCGCTGGTCGCCATTCTGCTTGCCTTGGACCGGGACCACCCCGATGTTTCCGCGGACCTGCGTCCGGTTCCGTCTGGCGACCCCGATACCGGCGTTTCCAGCGACCCGGCATCCGTCCGCCTGGCCATGGCCCGTGCGGCGGCCTTTGAACACGACGGGCGGGTCGGTGCCGCGGTGGTCGAGTACCGGGCGCTGCTGGCCGATGATGTTTCACTACAGGCAGCGCGCTTCCGGTTGGCACGATTGCTTGTCACCATCGGGCGAAGAGACGAAGCTGCCGCGATGTTTCGTGATGGCGAGGCCCGCAGCCTGAACCCAGCGCGCTGGCGCGAGGCTGCCAGACAGGCTTTGGAGGGCGGATCGCCAAAATGAAGCGTCCAGATTTCGGGACAGTACCGATTTGAGGTGGTCGTTGATCTCGTTTAGCGAAAATTGAGTTGACGGCAACGCGATGCCTTTGCAGAATACCAGGGTCTTCGGGGGCCGGATTTTGCGGTTGCCGGGGTCACGCGTACACAGGACGCTCGGAACTTTCGGAAGTGCCTGTGTTTTGCGCTGCGATTCCGCTTGAATGCGAGGGTTTGAGATGATCATCGGACTCCTGATCGCCATTGCCGGGGCCTTGCTGGGGATCATCGGGTCCCTGACGGTCGACTGGGTGGATGCGGACATCGTTCAGTTCGCCGCCCCGGCTATGTACCAGGGCTTGACGTGGTGGACCGGTGCGGTTGTCATCGCCTTGATGGCTGCGGCTCTCGTGCTCGCGATCGTCGCGCTGTTCGTCCAGAAGAAGAAGTTCGTCGCCATGCTGGCACTGATCGCCACAGCGGCTGGATTCATCTTCCTTTTCCTTACGCCCTTCCTCGTCCTCGGCACCATCAAGGAATCGATTGCGGCTGGTGCGATGGCTGACACCACGCGCATCGCCATGTTCTATGGCTACCATCTTGCGTTCGCGGGCATCGTCGTAATGGTCATCGGCTTCATGTGGACCCTGGTGACGCAGCCCATGCTTGGGCCCAATGACCGGTTGCTGCGCGTTGCCCTGTTGTGGGACGGGAAGCTGATCAAGGAAACCACGTTCACCGAACGTCACGATGTCGTGGTCGGCGACGCCATGCGCTGCGATTTCGTGGTACCGAATGCGGCCCCCAGCGGCGCGCTGACGTTGTTCAAGATCGACCGAAAGGGCAACTACTCGGTCGCGCTGTCTCGCGAGATGGCCGGGCGGGTTAAGCTGGAAGGCGTCGTCGCCCCGATTCGCGAGTTCGTCAAGAAGCACCTCTCGGACGGTGGTGGTACGCACTACGTCCCGGTCCAAAAGGGCGACTGGGGCGTGTTCAACTTCGAAAACAAGATCGAACTGTTCTTCCAGTTTGTTCGGCCTGACTTCATCATTGGTCGCAGCACGGCCGCCTCGATGGACGGTAACTTCATCGCCGCGACGATCGGTTCGGCGTTTGTACTGCTGTCATTCTGGGTCGTCTCACAGTTCATGTGGAACCCGGCTGGCGCGGTCGTCAAACACAAATCCGAAAAACGCGTGATGAAGGTCGAAGCCAACATCGCCATGGAAAAGGACGAGGATATCCTCGAGATCACTGAGTCCAGTGACGATGATGTCGGCAAGCGAGCCGAAGGCGAGGAAGGCAAGTTCGGCGACCCCGACAAGGACCCGACGCTCGAAAGCAAGGTCCCGAACCGCGACGGCGCTCTTGCGAACAAGATTGACCCCAAGAAGATCGGCTTGGCAAACCTGCTGTCAAACCAATTGGGCAAGAGCAGCGCGATATCGTCGATCCTCAGTGACAACGTCGACGCGTTCGATAATCGGATGGCGGTCGCGATGGCCGGCACCGGGTCGGAAATGCAGGTCGGCTATGGCGCTGGCGGTATGGGCTTCAAGGGGACCGGCGCAGGCGGCGGCGGTACGGGCGGCTACGGGCGGATCCACGGCCTCGGTCGCGTCGACACTGGCGGTGGCATGGGAACGCGCGCGGGCCTCGGAAAGAAGGGAACCAAGGCCGTTGGCAAAATGAAGATCAGCGATGGCGGCAGCAGCGGCTTCTGCAAGAAGGAAGACATCCGGACGAACGTGCTGCGCCGCGCCGGTGCTATCCGCGCCTGCTACGAGCAGCAGTTGCAGATTCACGAATCCCTGGCCGGAAAGGCGACCGTCCGCTGGATCATCAACCAGGAAGGTAAAGTTGACGGCGCTTCGATAGCCTCCTCTACCCTGGGGAATTCGGCGGTCGAGCAGTGCGTGCTTCGCGTTATCCGTGCCATGCGCTTCCAGAAGCCCGAAAGCGGCGTTTGCGTCGTGCAGTGGCCGTTCGTGTTCAACCCGGGCTGATGCACCTGGGGGTTCGTCGCGTCGCAGGGGTCGACGTGCGCGTGTGATGCCCGTTCCACCCCGGCTCCGTCCAGTATTGGATACGTACGGAACCTTTCATTGTTGACAGTC
>CAZHDQ010000296.1:0-4534 GCA_964531595.1 uncultured Anaeromyxobacteraceae bacterium | reverse complement strand
GCTGGCCGCCGCCCTGAAATGCCCGGTGCAACTAATGTTCATGGTCAAGACCGGGACTCGCGACTACCGGTTGATCATCGAGGACTTCGCGTCGCCCGGCGAACTGCCTACCCGCGCCGATCGGGCCGAGGGCACACACCGACTCGCATCCAGGTTTGCACAGCGCCTGGAGCACCACTGCCGAAGCCACCCTGACCAGTGGTACAATTTCTTCGATTTTTGGGCCGACCCGGACGCCGACGTGGCCTCCGCCGGCCCGCCGCGAGGATGACCCCGATGCCTGAAACCACCCGCCCTGCCCCGCAGAACCCGCCCCGGATGCGCCGCCTAGCTGGCCCGCCGCCGACCGCGCGAGTCGCGGAGGTGACCTTCCTGGTACCGTTTCACGATGTCGATTCGATGCAGGTCGTCTGGCACGGCAACTATCTGAAATACTTTGAATTGGCGCGGACCGAATTGGAACGCGGGATGGACCTGGACTTTGCGCGGGTCGCGGACCTGGGATTCGTGTTCCCGATCATCGAGGTCCACACCCGCCATCTGTCGCCGCTTCGCTACGGCGACCGGGTGCGCTGCCGCGCCTGGATTGTAGGCTGGGACCGCAAGTTGACCCTGGCATACGAAGTCTTCAACGAAACAACCCACCGCAAATCGGCGGAGGGAACGACCGTACAGGTCGCATTGGACCGCGAGACCCTTGAACTGGTAATGGAGTTGCCCGATGCCCTCGTCGAACCTGTCCGTATCGCAGCCGGCTGGTAGCGGCTTGGCCGCATTGACCGTATTGGTTGCAATCATCGCCTTCGCACCCGGGGTCTCTGGCCGGCCGCCGCTGGCCCCGGTCAAACCGGCATCTACCGGACCAGTTACATCACCGCTGCCCTGCGACCGCATCCCAGGACTTTCTGGCCGTTGGGCCGACATCCGGTCTCTCCAGGCCGACTATACCGACGTCCGCCGAATCCGCTTTCTGGAATCGCCGCTGACCGCGACCGGACACTTGGTCTACCTGAGGCCCGACCGCCTGCGCATGGATACACTGACTCCCAGTCGCCAGTCGGTCGTCGTTGTCGGTGGCAGCGTCACCGTGCATAACCATGAATTGGACCGCAGCGACCGGATGGACCTGGACGCCGACCGCACCGCCCGGGCCATCGTCGACAGCATCCTGCGCGTGATGGGCGGACGATTCGACGCCCTGGATGACGATTACGTGTGTGTCGCCGCACCACAGGCCGATGGCTGGCGACTGGCCCTAACCCCGCGAAACGACCCCATCGCGCGTGCCGTCGAACGCATCGAGGTCGACCTGGGCCCCGATCGGCTGATCCAGCAGGTGGTCCTGCACGAGGTCGGCGGCGATTCGTCGACGATGACGTTTTCCGATGTGCGAGCGAACGCCCCAATGACCCCGGACGAGGAGGCCGCCCATTTCTTCGACGCCCTCTGAACGGCTGACGCGCCCCACCGTCTTGCACCTGCGCTCCCGAATCGTAGGGACCGCCGTCCTGGCCGTCCTCCTGGCCGGGGCGTTGTGGCATTCACGCGACCTGCACCTGGAAACGGACATCACAAAATTTCTGCCAGACAACGACGCGCGCCAGCAACTCGCGCTTTCCGGCTTGGTCCGCTCGACCGGTTTCGCCCGCGGCATGGTGCTAGACCTATCGATCCCGGGATCTGCACCCGATGACCCTGTCACGGCCGACGCCCTTGTTGCCTTCGGGGATTCCCTGGCAAACGACATGCGCGCAACCGACATGTTTCATTCAGTCACGAACGGCATTGCCCCGGCCCTCGCCAACGCATTCTACGACGCCTATTTTCCGCGCCGTCTGGCGTTCCTGTCCGACTCGCCCGAAGAGGCGGTGCCGGTCCGGTTCTCGGCCGCGGGGCTGACCGATGCGTTTTCCGCCCTAAAGGACGCCTTCCTGCTGCCATCGGCGCCCCTGATCAAGCGCATCGCCGCCGCGGACCCGCTGTTGGTGTTTCCCGAACAGGTACGCCGCATCCGCGAAACTGGCGAACGCATCTCGCCTCGAATTTACAGGGACCGTTACTTCTCGCCTGACCTGCGAAATCACATGGTGATGATCGAAACCGTCGACCCGGCCTTCAATACCGCCGCACAGGCCCGAGTAATCGATGCAGTCCTCGCCGCATTCGCCAGCCGAAACGACGATGCGGGCGACCGTTTCCATCTGGCCTACACCGGCCTTAACCGATTCGTACTGGAGGGTGAGACTCGCGCCAAAGCCGATGTCGCCTGGGTCTCGGTGGCGTCGACCATAACTGTCGCTCTGCTGTTCCTTGCGTTCTTTCGCAGGATCCGATTCCTGGCCTTCGCGTTCCTGCCGGTTGCCTACGGCATGGCACTGGGCCTTGGAATGGTCGCAGGCCTGCGCGGCTCGATACACGGCCTGACCCTGGGCTTCGGCTCGACCCTGATAGGCGTCTGCATCGACTACCCTATCCACTTGCTGACCCACCTGCGCCATGCACATCCGGACAGTGACCGACTGGCGTGGCGGGGCTTGGTGCGCCGCCTCCTTCTGGGCTTCTCAACGACGGTAATCGGTTTCTCGTGCTTGGCCTTTTCTGGATACCCCGGCATCCGCGAAATCGCCCTGTTCTGCTTGGCAGGCATCGCCGGGGCCTTCGCATTCACCTGGGTCACCCTGCCGCTGTTTGCGCCCCTAATCGTAACTACCGAACCCGTCGACGCACCCCCTGACGCAGACGCTCGGCTGGACCCAATAGGTGCCCTGCGCAGGCGACTACACCCCCATCGTCGCAAGGTTTTAGCTGGAATGATCGCACTGGGGATCGCTTGCGCTGCGACGCTGCCGGCCCTACGTCTGGAGACCGATGCCCGGGCACTCGACGCCGCCGACGCTGCAACGACCGCAGAGGACGCAGAGATTCGTGCGCACATGCCCACGGCGCGCCTGCCGCGCCTACTGCTGGTCTCCGGTGACACTGTTCAACAGACGCTTGAGCGCAACGACGCCCTGGATGCCGCCCTTCTTACAGTCGCCTCACGGGAAAAGTCGCTGCAGTGGGTTTCCATGCACCCGTTCCTGCCATCCGTATCGCTGCAACAGCGCAATCTGGACGCTATCGCGGCGATTCCAGACCTCAACACCCGTGTGCGTGAGGCTTTAACGGCAACGGGCTTTCTGCCAGACGCCTTCGACCCGTTCCTGGACGCGTTGGACGACGCCCGCAAGGGCCGCGTTGCACCGCTGCGCCCGGAAGATCTGAAAGACACCCCGCTTGCTACAATGCTCCAAGGATTTTTGTTCCAGCACGACGACCGTTGGTGGGCCCTGACAATGGCAGGGCCAGAAGGTGACCTGGATACTCTGGACACCATCTTCCACGAAGACGACCTGGTCCGCATCCAACCGGCCGCCCTGGTGTCTTCGCTGGTCACATCGTCCCAGCGAGAGACGGTTTACCTGCTTCTGGCTGGACTGGTCCTCAACGCAATCGCCATCTCGGTAGTCCGTCGCCGACCGCGCCTGATCCTGGCGACCTTGGGCCCGACACTCCTAGCTTTGCTGGCGGTCGCCGCCGGCATGGCAGTAGCGGGCATCCCCATGAACTTCTTGCACGTGGTCGGGATGCTGCTGATCCTTTCGATGGGTATTGACTACGCGGTTTTCCTGATTGGCACGCCGCGACACGAACGAACCGCCTCATCCGTGATCGCCGAACGCTCCGTCCTTCTGTCGGCACTGACCACGCTGGCGACCTACGGCCTGTTGGCCACCTGCAAGACCGCAGCGCTGGTATCCGTCGGCGCTACCGTCGCATCTGGGATTCTGATCGTGGCTGCGCTTACCTTCCTAACCGACGCGATCGCGGAGGCACCCGATGCGACGTGACCGGCATGCCCGACACCGCCTCCTACCCACCGTTACCTGGGCAGTCGCCCTCGCCGCCATGTTCCAGGCAGCCTGTCACAACGCATCGGAGGTCCGTGTCGATCCTGCAACGCTCTATCCAGACGTCCGGATCGTCCAGGCTCTGGCTATAAGCTTCGGTAACCATGAAATGATCGGCCGCGGTGTAGTCGTCAAGTCCGGCTCTCGCCTGGACGTCTTTGTGCTGGCCGCCACTGGAACACGTCTTCTGACAGTCCGGCAAGACGGGCTGAACGTCGAGTCGGACGTCCGAGCACCGGCGCTGTCCAGGCTGGACCCTGACCGCCTGCTACGCGACATCCGCTGGGCGTTCTTCTCGCAGTGCCCACTTCCCACCGTCGACACGCTATCCGACAGGTCGCCCGCCACGACACGCTGCCGAATCGATGGCACTAACGTCATCGAGACCCGCGACGTTACCACCGGCGTAGTCACCGCCCGCGTATTCACCAAGGGGAAGGAACAAGCCACATTCGAACTGGTGTCCGAACCGGGTGCCCCCCTGGACGAGCCCCCCCGACGCCTACGCATGACAGATAAACGCCTCAACTACACGCTTGATATCGTTATTGAGGAATGGGACCTGCTGGGCAAAACACCACACG
>CAZHDQ010000295.1:0-4543 GCA_964531595.1 uncultured Anaeromyxobacteraceae bacterium | reverse complement strand
GTAGCGGCAGTAGCGCTGGCTGGTTGCAAGGAAAAGGTTGGGACCGAAGTCGAGAAGGCCACGGGCGCGGCGACCGGCGAGAAGGTCGAGTTCGCGATGCACGTCATGTCGCAATGCCCCTTCGGTGTCCAGGTCGAAAACGGGTTCGCGCCGGTGCTGGCCAAGCTCGGTGACAACATCGATTTCAAGATCTATTTCATCGGCAACGAAACGTCTCCCGGCGTGTTCACGTCGATGCACGGCGACAACGAGGTCAAGGGCAATCTGCTGCATCTGTGCGCAATCAAGCACGAGCCGCAGAAGTACATGGACCTGATCCTTTGCATGAACAAGACCGTTCGCGAGATCCCGAACAATTTCGACGCCTGCGCGGTCGAGGCCAAGATTGATGCCGCCAAGGTCAAGGCTTGCGCCGAGGGCGACGAAGGCAAGGCCCTGCTGTCCGCCTCTTACAAGGCTTCCCAGGCCAAGCAGGCCAGTGGCTCGCCGACGATGTTCCTCAACGGCGAAAAGTATTCGGGCGGCCGCACCGAGATGGATTTCATGCGGGCCATCTGCGGAAAGTTCCAGACCAAGCCCGAGGTCTGCAAGGACATCCCCGAGCCCAAGAAGATCCCCGTGATCGTGCTGTCGGACAAGCGCTGCGCCAAGTGCTTCCCCGAACGCATCATGGGTCAGCTCAAGGGTATGTTCCCCGGCCTGGAAGCCAGGGAACTGGACTACATGTCCGACGAAGGCAAGGCCATGTACGCGAAGGTCGCCGACAAGGGCGCCCAGTTCCTGCCCGCTTTCCTGTTCGACCCCATCGTCGCCGAAGACCCGGGCTACCAGCAGGTCGCCCGCTACATGGTCGACGCCGGCGAGTACAAGTTGCTGCAACTGGGTTCGAAGTTCGACCCGACCGCCGAGATCTGCGACAACAAGGTCGACGACACCGGCAACGGCAAGGTCGACTGCGACGACGAAACCTGCCAGGGCCAACTGAGCTGCCGTAGCGCCATCGACAAGCACCTGCAGGTCTTCGCGATGTCACAGTGCCCGTTCGGCGTCCGCGCCGAAAACGCGATGATCGAGATCCTGGACGCGTTCAAGGACGACGGCATCAAGTTCGAGCTTCACTTCATCGCCGACGAGCAGCCCGACGGCACGTTCAAGGCACTGCACGGCCAGCCGGAAGTCGACGAAAACATTCGTCAACTGTGCGCCATCGATATGTACCCGAAGAACTACAAGTGGTTCGATTACATCAAGTGCCGCAACCAGGACATCCGCAGCCCGGAATGGAAGAAGTGCGCCGGCGAGGCGAAGATGGACGTTGCAGCGATGGAGAGGTGCGCGACCGGCGAAAAGGGCAAGAAGTTGCACTCCGAGGACATCAAGATCGCCAAGGCTTTGGGTATCGGCGCCAGCCCGACGTGGCTTGCGAACAATAAGTTCCAGTTCTCGGGCGTTGCCCCCGAAGCCATCAAGAAGAACTTCTGCGCCTACAACAAGAACCTGAAGGGTTGCGACAAGACCCTGTCCGGCGATGCGGCCCAGGGCCCGGCCGGCGGCTGCGGCAACTGATTCGGTCCCAACCCGCCCCTACCTGAAACCACTAATTACCCCGACCCGCCACCCAGAAAACCGGTGGTGAGGTCCACCGTTTTGCCACTGAGGTCGTTGTGGCCGCTCCGTCGCCGCAGTCGGTATCTGGGCGGCGGCCGAGCGTGGCAATCGCGCCCCTTGCTTGCGATGATCGAACATTCCGCAACGTGGCAAAATGCCCCATTCGCAACGTAGACTTTGCGGACCTTCAAAATCGGTTGGAAGCCACGTTTGCAGCAAGGCGTAGCGCGAAGTTACTTCATGACGCCGCTACGGGCTTAGCACCGACGAATGCCGGCACGGCGATTGATCGAAGAGCATTTAGCGGGATGCTAGGACGGGCACACGACCGCATCCAGCGCCTTGACGTCAGGGATGAAGAAGCGTTTGCCCTCCCAGGTGATCAGGCCGTTGTTGCGCAGCCGATTCAGCGTGCGGATCGCCGTTTCCAGCGTCGTGCCACTGATGTCCGCCAGATCCTGCCGCGTCAACGCCAGGTCGACGATCACGCCGCGGCAATCGCCGACGATGCCGTAACGCCGCGCCAGGCTGGCCATGACCTTGCACAGACGACCCTCGACGTTGTAGACGGCCAGCGTCGACAGCGTCTCGACCATCTCGCGATACCGCTGGCCCAGCTCGCGCATCATGTTTCCGCCGATCACGGGCCATTCCGCCAGCATCTTTTTGAAGTTGTAGTGGGACACCTTCATCGCGACGCCGTCGCTCAGCGTCTTGGCCGACGCCGGATACACATGGCCCTCGACCAGCGACGCCGCCGTCAATTCGTCGCCCACCGAGTAGATTTCGATGATCGTCGCCGCACCAGTCGGGGCGTGCCGCACCAGTTTGACCCGCCCGCGCAGGATCACGAACAGCCACTCGGCTGGCTCGCCCTGCCGAAACAGGTACTGGCCCTTCGTAAATTCTTCCTCGACGCCAATCTCCTCCAGCCGGAGCAGTTGCGCCTCGGTCAAACCCTCGAACAGGGGAACACGGTGAAGTCGGTTACCATGGGTCATGTTGCATCCTCCCAGGAGCCTACCTTGGGCAGAACGTCTGCAACACCCGTACCAAAGTGACGCGGTCGTTTTTTTAGGGTCACAGTGCCCTTTCGGGTTGAGCAGGGCACTGGACCGGCTTTCTTCATTTTGGACGGGCTTTCTTCCTTGTTGCGCCCTGCCGAACGCGTTAGAGTCCGCCCGGACACGGCAATGAGCCACCTCGTGACTGGAGCGTGCGCGTGAAGACTATTATCGAACCCTTCAAAATAAAGATGGTAGAACCGATCCGCATGACCACTCGCGAGCAGCGCGAAAAAGCCATACGCATGGCGGGCTACAACCTGTTCAAACTCTCCGCCGAAGACTGCCTGATCGACTTGCTGACCGATTCCGGGACCGGCGCGATGAGCGCCGAACAATGGGCTGGCATGATGCGCGGCGACGAGTCCTACGCCGGGGCCCGTTCCTTCTTCCGGTTCGAAAGCGTGACAAAAAGCCTCACCGGTATGAGACACATCCTCCCCACCCACCAGGGTCGCGCGGCGGAACGCATCCTATTCACGGTACTGGGCGGACCGGGCAAGGTGTTCCCGTCCAACACGCACTTCGACACGACCCGCGCGAACATCGAGTTTGGCGGTGCCCGGGCCGTGGACCTGGTCGACCCGTCGGGCACGGACCCGACACTGATTGCGCCGTTCAAGGGCAACATGGATGTCGCCGCGTTGGGGCGTTTGATCGACGAGGTCGGTGCCGAGCACATCCCCCTGGGGGTGGTCACGGTCACGAACAACGCCACCGGTGGGCAGCCCGTGTCGATGGCCAACATCCGGGAAACCCGCGACATACTTCACCGCCACGGCATCCCGTTGTTCCTGGACTGTGCGCGGTTCGCCGAAAATTGCTGGTTCATCAAGATCCGTGAATCGGGTTACGCCGACCGCTCACTGGAATCGATCGCACAAGAAATGTTCGGCTTGGCCGACGGGTGCTGGATGTCTGCCAAGAAGGACGCGCTGGTCAACATCGGCGGTTTCTTGGCAATCAACGACGATGACCTGGCGATGCAGTGCCGCAGCCTGCTGGTTCTGACGGAAGGCTTCCCGACCTACGGCGGGCTGGCGGGGCGTGACCTGGAGGCGATGGCCCAGGGGCTTATCGAGGTCCTGGACGAAGAATACATGCGCTACCGGATCCGCTCGATCGAGTTTTTGGCCGACCGGTTGGTCGAGGGTGGCGTACCGATCTTTTTGCCCGCAGGTGGCCACGCGATCTACCTGGACGCGCGGCGCTTCCTGCCCAACGTGCCGGCCGAGCGTTTCCCGGCCCAGTCACTGGCCGTCGCGCTGTACCTGGAAGGCGGCGTTCGGTCGGTCGAGATCGGGTCGGTGATGTTCGGCAAGTACGGCCCGGATGGGCGCTTCATCGGCGCGACGAACGAACTGGTGCGGTTGGCGATCCCGCGCCGCGTATATACCCAGAGCCACATCGAGTACCTGGTCGAGGTGATCCTGGAGGTGTTTGCGAACCGGGACGCGATCGGCGGCCTGCGGTTCGATAACGAGACGCCCATCCTGCGGCATTTCACGTCGACGTTCCTGCCAGCCTGACTAACCGGGCGGACTTCGTCCCCCCAAAGGCACACAGTTTGCCGGCGGGAGAGAGCGGGCTTGGAACGGGCGGATTGTTATCTCCCCCACCGGCAGGGGGAACAGGAACCTGAGGGGTGTCACCCGTCCCACCGGCAGCAGGACGCGCGACGAATTTCATGATATGGCTATAAAATACCGGAGTCAACCGTCAGGGTCCCAGACGGTCAGATGGCCGGGATTGGGTGTTTTTGGGTCGCGCCTGGAGCGGCCGGGAGGCATTTCGCGTGAATCCGTGGATCGATCGCCCTCTCGTAGGGATTGACACTGAAACCACCGGCCTGTCGGTGGTCGAAGACCGGG
>CAZHDQ010000294.1:0-4545 GCA_964531595.1 uncultured Anaeromyxobacteraceae bacterium | reverse complement strand
TTGCAGTTGACCCTGTCTCGCCGACCTCGGTCATCGGTTTGACGGTGGATTTGGGGCCAGACGCGCCAGTTGACAGGCCGACGCCCGGCGGACACGATGTCGTGCGATTCAAGTTGCCCCAGGAGGTGCGCGAATGCCGCCCGAGGGCGCGTTCATCAAGGTGATGTCTGGTCTTGTCAGTCCCGCGGCCACGCCCGCGGCGTTGTTCCTGCTGGCGCTGATCGCCGGGACGGTTGCCTTCGCCCTGGCCTCGCTTCCGTCGCTTATTGCCGCGTTCGCGCGTGTTCCGCTGTCGGCCCGCATCGGGATTGTGCTGGCATTGGTGCTTGCAGTCCTGCTTAGACGCCTCACGGTCATCGGTCTGCCGTTCCACGAAGATTTCCACATGCCACTGGTCATGGATCGCATCGCGATTGCGCAGGACATGCAAATCTCGATGGGTCGAGGCTTTGCGGTACTGTACAACCTGATCTTCCGGCTGTTCGGCGGCGGCGCACGCATGCTGTTCGACGTCCAGCGTTTGTTCGGCGATGTCTCGGTGGTGCTGTTGGGCCTACTGGCCTTCGAGGTGACCGCATCGGGGTTGGCTGCCTTCGCGGCCGCCTTGCTACTGGCCGCTAACCCGATTCACGCCAGGCTTTCGGCATCGGAAGACCCGACCGTCCCGTTCGTCTTTCTGCTGCTGACTGCCACGCTTGCCGTGGTCCTGGCTTTGCGTACACGGGCGCCGGTTGCAGGGGCCCGGCCCCCCCGATGGCAACCAGCAGCTTTGGTCCTGTTAGCGGCGTGCACGATGGCCTTGGGTGCCCATTTTCGCAGCGATTTCGCGATTTATGCGCTGGTACCCCTGGCGATGATGCTGGCGGTCCCCGGCGGGCTCGGACGGATGGCGCGGTTCCCGGTATCGTGGGTGGCGCTGGGGGTTTTTGCGGTCTCCATCTGGCTGGTCCTGCCCGAAGTCCTATCCCCGGAACATGACGGTTTTCGGCTGGTGACGCGTCTGGACGCGCTGCAAACTTCCCTTTTAGACACCTGGGACTATCGCGCACCGAACCGCCTGGTGCTGCTTTCGCACGTGCTTAGCCCGTCGCTGATCCTGTTGCTTGCGGTCGCGGGCTTCGTGGCGCTGTTCAGGACGCAGCCGCGGTTGGCGTGGCTCTTGGTGCTGTTGGGGCTGGGATTTTCCTGGCTGTTCCTGGGTTCCAACGGCTTTCCGGGCAACGTGCGCCACCAGGCCCCGCAACATTTCCTGTTTTTGCTGCTGGCGGCGGCGGGTGTGGCCTGGCTGGTGCGGGAACTCTTCGCCTCACCCTTGGCCCGAGCCGTGGCTGTCGGCGGGTTCGTCGCGGTTACGCTGTTGTCCTACGCGGGGACGATCCGCACCCTGACAGAATTAGGATCGCCCCACTACGAGCGCGATTTCCTGGCACATGCGCTACCGCAGGTGACCGCCGACCCCGGGACGGTTTTTGTTCGCATGGAAGGGGGGCGGGACGCCGGGTTCGTCAACACGACCTTCCCGGACAATCAGGCCCGGCAGACCGGCGCCCGTCTGGTGTCGGTGAGGGAGATGCTGGCGGCCGCCCCGACGATGGACGCACAGGCGCTGCGGCCCTACGTGTTCTATCGCGGCTTGTCTTGCTATTTGATGGCGGCATACGGAGAGCGCGGTTATGGCCCATGCGACAACCCCTGTCGCCTGCTGGACGATGCGTATGAACTGCGTCCGATCGTCGAGCAAGACATCCCGAACGTGCCCTACGAGTCGATGTTCCTGTACCCGTCGCCGGGGGACCAACCGATGTTGCGAATCGGCTTCTACCGGATGTTTCCGCGGGCTGATTCAGGGCCGCCACAGCCCGAACGTCAAGGCGGTGGGGGATAGTTGGTGATCTGGCGGATCGCCCGATACAGCGGTTGGAGTCGCGCGTACAGCGGCCGGTAAACCTGGGTGTACAGGTCGTCGTAGCGCCGCACGTGTTCAGGATCCGGTTCAAACACCCGTCCAGGCCCAGTCATCGCGGCGGCCGCCGTTTGCACATCGGGGTGCAAGCCGGCACCCACGGCACCCAGGATCGCGGCTCCCAATCCGGATGCCTCGTCGGTTGATGGACGCCGCGCCGCCATGCCGAATACGTCGGCGGTGATCTGCATGACCAGGTCGCTGCGAGAACCGCCGCCGCACAGCACCAAATCGGTCATCGGTACCCTGGTGCGCTTCTCGATGCGCTCGCGCCCGTTGCGCATCTCGTAGGCAAGGCCCTCGAGCAGCGCGCGGTACATGTGCTTCTTTTGGTGTGCCGCCCCAAATCCAATGATTGCACCCTTGGCATCGGGACCTGGGTGGACCAGACCCGGAGTCCAGTAGGGTTGCAGCGTCAGGCCCAACGAGCCCGGCGGGATTTCGGCCGCCAGTTCTTCCAGCAGTTGTTCGGGTTCCATGCCACGCTGGGCCGCCTGTTGGCGCTCGATGTGCGCGAACTGTTCCTTGAACCAGGTGACCATCCAGAAGCCGCGAAACACCTGATATTCCAGGTTGTAGCGGCCCGGTTGAGCGCTGGGATATGGCGGCACCAGTCGCACCGGCTCAACGTAGCGGCCCGAATCGACATTCAGCGTGGCCGTGGTGCCGTATCCGATGCAGCCCTGGTGTGTTTCCAGGCAGCCCGAGCCCAGTACCTCGCAGGCCTTGTCGGACCCTCCCGCGATCACAGGTAACCCCTCTGGTAGCCCCGTGTGCGTGGCGGCTTCGGCAGTCACAGCGCCCAGCGGTTGTCCTGGAACGACCAGTTCGGGCAGTGTGCGCGGATCGATAGCCAAGGCCTGCCATTTCCAGTCCCAGGGCGCGGCCCAGGCCAGTTTCCGGAAATCGAGCGGCATGTAGCCGACGATGCATGCTACCGAGTCACGCGCCTCACCGGTCATCCGCAGTGTTACGTACCCCGACAGCAGCAGGTAGCGTGCGGTGTTCCGGTGGATTTCTGGTTGGTGTTCGGCGATCCAGTTCGCCTCGGCCTCAGCCTGGAAGCGCTGCACGACGCCCGCTGCACCGGCCAAGGTCAGCGCCGCCCACCAGGATGCGGACAATCGCGGTGGGTGGGCCGATCGCCGCTGGTCCAGCCATACGATCGCAGGCCTCAGCGGCCGGTCGGACGCGTCCAGCGAAACGATCGTGCTCCGCTGGAACGTCATCGCTACCGCGGCGATCCGGTCCGCCGTCACGACCCCTTGTTCCCACAGCGCGCAGCAGGCTGCTCCGACACGGTCCCAGAAGTACGCCGGATCCTGCTCGGTCCAGCCGAGTTGCGGCGAAACGTACGGCGGTTCGTGTGGTGCGCGGGCCTTGTCCAGCAAGCGGCCGTCTGCGGCAAACGCCAGAGCGCGCGTGCTCTGGGTACCGACGTCGATAGCGAGGATCGCGTCCTTCATGGGACACCTCCTGGTGCATTCGCTGGTGACCGTTCCAACGGTTCAGGATTACCACGGAATCGGGGCTCTGAACACCGGAATCGGTTGACTTTGGGGCCGGGATCAACGTCAATACCGGCCGTGTTGGAATCCGGAGACGCCGCCTTGGCAACCCCTACGGACACTGGCGACGGCCGCCACACAGTTGCTTCCCAGCAACGATCTCGATATCCGATGCTGGCCTTGTTAGGCTTGTATTCCCTGCTGCAGTTGGCGTTTATCGCGATCGTGATTTCGAAGCACGAGTTCGGCCTGCTCGACCCGATTGTCGCCGTTTACTTCATCAACAAGTTCATTCTGGACTTCGCAGTGTTCGCCGCGGTCAATTTGCTGCTGATCCGGCTATTTCACAGCGCGATTCCGGCGGTTCTGTTTTCCGCGTTCTACCAGACGCTGGTGGCGGCGAACACTGCGATATATTTCTACAGCAACTCGATGGTGGACCTGTCGCACTTCGCGCTGATCGCACCCTACAGTCTCACGGGATACGTGGATTTCAAGCTGATAGGGCTCTTGTTGTCGATTGCGGCGACCGTGGTGGCGCTGGCGTTCGTGCTTAGGCGACTGGTATCCACGGCGCGTTGGCCGGCGGTGCTGGTGTGGGTGGTGGTGGCGACGGCTCTGGTGGTTGCTGACATCCCGCGTCGGGTCGCGGCCGAGCGGACCAGCGACGCCCGCCACGACCGGGTTGTGATGGTGTTTCGCAACGCCCAGTTGGACTATGCGACGCGCAACCCCTTGTGGGGGTTCGTCAACGACGTACTGCTGCGTACGTTTGCCGAGCAGTTGCACCGACTGCCCGGGTCCGAGAAGTACCACGAGTACATGAAGAGCTACGACCTGTTCTCACCCGATTTTCAGGTGCGCAATGATCCGGACGCGTTTCGAGACGTGCTGGACGCGTTCGGCATCTCGATCGGCGAACGGACACTGCCCGACCTGGGCCTCAAACCGTTCAAACGCGTCATTGTGGTGTTTGTCGAGTCGCTGACGCTGGACCTGCTCTCGTGCCACAATCCCGACATTGACGTAGCGGTGTCGCCGTTCTTTTGCTCACCAGAAGTGCGAGACCGCACG
>CAZHDQ010000293.1:0-4556 GCA_964531595.1 uncultured Anaeromyxobacteraceae bacterium | reverse complement strand
CCCGACCACGTTGGATGCGTGGGTCAGGACCACCAACCGCGTAGCCGGGCAAATCGCACGCGCCACGTCGTCGGGGTCCAGAGTGCCATCGGCCGCACACGATACTCGCGTCACTGCGACGCCCTGCTGTTCCAGGTACCGCAGCGGTCGCGCGACCGCGTTGTGCTCCATCGTGCTGGTTATCACGTGGTCGCCTGGACCTGGGAGCCCGCGCAGGACCAGGTTGATCGCCTCGGTCGCGTTCTTCGTGAATACAACCGCCAGCGGGTCATCCAGCCCGACACGCCGCGCGACGCGTTCCCGCGTTTCGTACACGATGCGTGCTGCCTGGATAGATTGAGCGTGCCCCGATCGCCCAGGGTTCGCGGCGTTGTCTGTCAGGAAGGCCGCCATCGCCTCGACCACGGCGTCCGGCTTCGGCCAAGATGTCGCCGCATTGTCGAAGTAGATCATCGAGCATCCTCGTGGCCGGCATCGTCGAGGGGCACCCTGCGGCGGACCGTGACTGTCGGTTTGCCGGCGGCCTCGACCACGCGCCCCACCAGGGCGAATCGGGTGGTCATGTCGCGCGCGACGCCTTCCAGGAATCGATCGACCTGGTCGGGCGGGCAGCACACCAGCAGGCCGCCGGATGTCTGGGGGTCGAACAGCAGGTCGCGGGCCGCCAGGGACACGTCGTCGTCGAAACAAATGGAGTCGCCGGCGTAGTCCCGGTTAGTGTAGGCAGCAGCCGACAGTAGCCCGAAATTCGCGAAATCCAGGGCGCCATCCAGTAACGGGACCGCGTCGAAACCGATCTCCAACGACACGCCACTGGCCTGGGCCATCTGCAAGCCGTGGCCCAGCAGTCCGAAACCAGTGATGTCCGTCGCGCAGCGCACCCTGCAATGCCGCCCCAGTTCGCTGGCCTTGGCGTTCAGCGTCGCCATGGTCCGGTTGGCCTCGGCCTCTTGCTCGGCGGTCGCCATACCGGCTCGGATGGCCATGATGGTGACGCCGATCCCCAGCGGTTTCGTCAGGATCAGCAGATCGCCTGGCCGGGCACCCGCATTGGTAAACATCCGGTCCGGGTGTACGATCCCGGTTACCGAAAACCCGAATTTCGGCTGCGGGTCAAGGACCGAGTGCCCTCCCATCAGAACGCACCCGGCCTCGCGCAGCGTTTCGACCGCGCCACGGGTCACTGCTGCCAAAACGCCCTGTCGCACCATGTCCGAAGGCATGCACACGATCGCCAGGGCCGTCAGCGGGCGACCACCCATCGCGTACACGTCGCTCAGCGCGTTTGCCGCAGCGATGCGCCCGTAATCCTCCGGGTCGCGGGCGACCGGCGGGAAGAAGTCCACGGTCTGAACCAGGCACTGCGCCTCCGATAACTGGAACACCCCGGCATCGTCCAGTGTGTCAGGCCCGATGAGTACGGCAGGGTTCGTGGGCATTTCGATGCCGCGCAAAAGGTCCCGTAATTCCTGGGCGGGCACCTTGGCGGCGCAACCGCATTCGGTCACAGACGCGAACAGGTCGATGGCCATGCCCCCCTCCCTTGCGACCGCGTGGACGGAAACGAGTACCACAGGTCGGTGCGGCGGCCAAGCCCATACGCCGGTCCTGGCCGGCTGTGATATCGTTGCGCGTGTTCCCATTCCACCCCGCAGGCCGCCGACCGGAGGTGTTCAGATGCGCCTCAATGAACTCCTAGCCCGGAAACTGGAGCAGCTCGGCATGGTTCTCAAGGGACGTGCGCCCGTGGGCAAGATCATCGAACACATGGATTGACGGTGCCATTCGAATCGACCCGGCGAGGGCAGGACGAGGGGTTGGGTGCAGGCTCAAAGGTTCATGTCGGATTTGATCCGGGCCAAGTCGGCATCGAGGCTCGAAGTATTGTTTCCGTCTGCCGGGCCATCGAGGTCTCGCAGCATTAAATCCCGGATCGCCTGCGCCTGTGGCCCGTCATACCGGCTAAGCATTTCTCGGGCGTGAAGTGAGGCGATCAGTGCCATTCCGCGCGATTCGAAGAACCTCACGAAGTGGTCCGCGAGGGCCCTGGGTTCGTTCGCCCGGGTACGGTATGCCGACAGGTCAGGCGCGACCGCCCACGGGTCGGGGATCATAGCGACTTCACGGCCCAGGATCGCCATGACTTCGCGAGCACAATAGGCGCCCCAGCGCCAGGACCCTTCGATCGACAGATGGACCTCGTCGACGAGATTCGGTGGCAGCAACAGGCCTCCGGAAAAATCCTCCATGGCGGACGAGAAGTCGGCGTATCGGGCACCGTGGTGGTCCGCCGCAGCCTTCCACAGTGCCCGCGTCGTGTCGTGGAACCAATGGTAATGTTCCAGGAATGTGGTGTGTTCCCGCGCTGGGATGAACGTGTCGCCGTCGAAGTGCCCGAGGCCGCCGAACAGGGCACCTACCTGACGGGGATGCCTGATTTCCCGCGACGCCAGTCTTTCCAGCGGTTCGAAAAGATCGCAGGTCGTGTCCAGGATGCATCGCACCGCGGCGCGGTAGTCGTCTGGGAACTGGTCCAGCCGGCCGTTAAATCCGCGCCCCTCGGCGTCGAAGAGCCCGTCGAACTCGACCATTGCAATCGGGCTGCGAACTGGCGTCAACACCAACGGGCGAGTGCCCATGCGCTGGGCTTCGTCCAGCACGATATCGGTCCATGTCGCGAACGCTGCCTCCCAGGCGCAGTCGGGCGGTGGTGGGTCCATCAGGCGGCCGTCGCCCTTGCCGAAAGCGGTGGCGCCTCGCGACAGGCGGGTTCCGAACACCCGGAGTGTCCACAAAAGACGGGAGCTGCGCACGGCCGATCGCCACAGCGAGTAAGCGACGGGATGAGCGACCGGCACACAGCGTTCGCCGGCGGCGACGTATTCTTCGTTGTTGCCCTGGTAGAAGATCACGATGTCCGGGGCAAAGCGCGCGCTTGCAATGAGGTAGTAAAGGGTGTCCAGGAGATTCGAGGCCGAGACCCCCATGTTGACCACAGTCAACTTGCGGTCCGTAAGCACTGGCGCCAGCAGGTCGTAAAGCATCACCGAGCCTGATGCCTCAGGTCCGAATGGCGCGCCGGCGACGCTCGATTCGCCATACACGAAAATACGCAGTTCTCCCGGTGCCTTTTGTCGCGGCAACGGGATTTCAGGCCCCCGGGATGCGGGCCGGTCATGCGCCAGGGAACTCACCAGGGGGATCCGGGTCACGTAGATACCGTCGCGCAACTGGATCGGCGTCCGGTCGGGTAGGATCCGTAAGATCCCCTCGAACAAGAGCGGCAGGATCAAGAAGGCCACACAGACGAGCGCGATCCTGGCCGACAGCTTTCGCACCCGTGCGTGTCTGCCGTTGCGCTGATTTCCAGCCATGAATGCCTCGCTGCGCGGTCACGTCTCGGACCATCTTGTCCAGGCTAGCCAAGGACTCGGGCGCTTCTTTCCCCGCCTGCCGATGTCGCCTGGCAGGGCGACTGGGTACGGACCGGGTGCCCGCACAAAATATCGGTGTCGCGAGGATCACTGTCAACACCGACTCAGATTTGGTACCCACTGCCTTCAGCAATTTCCGATTCCCGTGAGGGGAAACAGTCGTATTCGCCGTCGGGCAAGCCGGTACGCCAAGGATCCCAGCGATCGAATGGTTGGTAGTGGTCGGCCGCCCTGGGCCTTGGCCCGGATGATGTAGCCATGGTCGAGGATGTCCTGGGCGAATACCCGAACCGTGGAGTTTCGCGTCAACATCATCGTTGCTTTTGTCGGCAGGCCCGCGCGAAAAATATCCAGAAGTACCTGGTGGCACAACACGGACTCGATTCCTGGTCTCGATTCCATGGTCTCGATTCCGAAAACCCCCGCATCAGGCGTGGATCTGGGACATCTCTGGTCACTTGTTGGCCCCTAGCGATCGCTTTCGAGCCCGAAAAATCGACCGATCCGGCCCATACCCGGACAATGTTCACTTTGTAGATAAAGGACATGGTTTTAGTCCTATTGGTCTGGCACCTAAGTGCCAGCAGACATACCTTACCCAAGGTTGATTGGTTCTCTTGTTGAATCGTGGAGGTGTTCAATGGAACGTACGGCGGATGTGGTAATCATCGGTGGAAGCGCGGCGGGTCTAGCCGCCGCGATAACGTCTCGGCGTCATTATCCGAACAAATCGGTTCTGGTCCTGCGGCGGGAGGAAAAAGTCCTGATTCCCTGCGGAATCCCGTATATCTTCGGGACGGTTGGTTCCCCAGACAACAACCTGATCCCCGATGCAATCCTGGAAAAGAACGGCGTGGACCTGATGGTGACCGACGTGACCGGCATCGACCGCGCCAAGAAGGTCGTCCATACGGCAGGCGGAGACGTGTCGTACCAACGCCTGGTCATCGCTACTGGGTCCATGCCCGTCACCCCACCAATCGACGGCATCGAAAAGGATGGGGTGTTCGTGGTCCTCAAGGACATCCCTTATCTGCAAAAGCTCCAGGAAAGGGTCAAAACGTCGAAGCGGGCCGTGATCCTGGGCGGCGGGTTCATCGGCATCGAGTTCGCCGACGAATT
>CAZHDQ010000292.1:0-4574 GCA_964531595.1 uncultured Anaeromyxobacteraceae bacterium | reverse complement strand
GGTCCAGGAAGCGGCCATCGACGCTCACCTACGCGCGGGCGGACCGCCGATTCTAGGCTTGATCCGCGACGGTGCCGTGGTTTTTGACATGCGAACGATGCTGTCCGGCCAGCAAAAAACAGTTTTGGCCGCACTGTTGGACTTGGTCGTCCTGTCGGACACGACAGACCTGGACGGATCCGGCGGCGACGCGTTACCGGCGGCGACGCATTAGGGCCTGTGCAGAAGCAACTGCTCCATAACGAGAGCGGTGAGGCGCTCGCCTGGCAAGGCACGAGGAGGGCGCAGACTGGCTCGTCTGTAACCGACAAGCAACGCAGCCAGGCGAGATGGATCGCCGCTCGCAGTGGAGCGGTTGTTTCGTAACAGGCCCTTAATGGATGCCCGCAAAGGTGCCTCCGACTGACGCCAGTCCTACGCTTGCGCCTTTATCCCACCACCGCTTCGCCGCACAACTCTAATTCCGTACCTCCGAAGTCTGAATTAAATTTGTGATTTGGCCTGCGTTTTGATATTCAACCACTCGCTTGAATTCGAACGGAACAACAGATTGCAGGACATCTTTTGGGAGCCGAACGATTTCTTCAAGAATTTCGCTTACGAACAGATTGCGCGCGTCGGTAAGGCGCTGTCCGCGCCGGCACGGCTGGTCCTGATGAACATCCTGAACCAGGGACCTCGTACTGTCGACAATCTGGCCCGAGAGGCGGGACTGTCGGTCGCCAACACCAGTCGTCACCTCCAGGTGCTTCGGAACGCCTGCATGGTCCGCGCCGAACGCCAGGGGACTTACATCACCTACTCGGTCAATGGTGGCGAGGTCAGCGAGCTTTTTCTGCGGATGAAGGAGCTTGCCGGCCGGTGCCTGACAGACCTCCAGACCGCGTTGACCGGCATATCCGGGACCCCTACGCGAGCCGAGGCGGTCGGGCGCGACACACTGCTCGCTAAGGTCTCGACCGGCGAAGTGATGGTGATCGACGTCCGGCCCGAAACCGAATACCGAGCCGCTCACCTGCTAGGCGCCTATTCGGTACCGCTCGACCAGTTGGAACAGCTACTGGTCGATCTACCGATGAACCGCGAGATCGTGGCCTACTGCCGCGGCCGCTATTGCGTACTGGCTGACCGTGCCGTGGAAATCCTGAGGAAAGCGGGCTTTTCGGCCCGTAGAACGGATGTGGATGTGGCGAACTGGAAGCGCGAGGGACTGCCAATCGCAGAGCCCCAGGATGTGCCGGCCAGCAAGCTAAAGGAGGTGCGACCATGAAACGATCAGGGCTTTTGGTTTGCCTGGGGGCCGTCGCGGCCCTCGGGTTCACCGCCTGTTCGGGGGACGACGGCGGCGAGGACGTCCAACCGGACGTGTTTGTCCCCGACGTGGCTTTGGACACTTCACCAAACGATCCGGGAACGGTAGATCCGGGCACGGTCGATTTGGGCCAGCTCGACACGCCGTCCGACCCAGGTGAAGCACCGGACACGGTCGAGCCCGATGATCCGGGCGCGCAACCTGACACGGCGTCGACTGACACGCCGGGCTCCGACGCGGCTGAAGACGTCCAGAAGCCGACTTCCCGGGGATGCATCGGCTGCCATACCAACCAAGCCCTCTTGAAGGAACTGGCACCGGGCGACGGGGTGGAACCGGCCGGCGGGGGTGGTTGAGGCTGCTCATTGCCTCCGGTGGAGGCATGGAAGAAGGTTCTGATTTCCCTTGGTTCCAAGAAGTCACCCGCGGACCTGGATCCGCACATGGCCATGATGAGTTGCGAGGATTGCCACCAGGGCAACCCCGACGAAATGGATGACCCGGAAGCCGCGCACTCTGGATTGGTGAAAGACCCGTCGGCCCCGCAAGTCGGTGCCTGCGACTCATGCCACCGGGGCATCGCGACGACCCAGCACAAGAGCATGCATGCGACGCTGCAAGGCGAGCGCAACGTCGTCGCGATGCGCTACGGCGTATCGTCGTTCGACGAGTGCCCAGCAAAGCTGAAGGAAGGCTACAACGGCGAGTGTACCAGTTGCCACGCGACCTGCGGCGACTGCCACGTCAGCCGTCCGAACTCGGCGGGCCAAGGTCTGATCAAGAACCATATCATCCAGAAGAAGCCGCACCAGTTGTACCAATGCATGGGCTGCCATGGCGGCCGGATCGGCGAGGACTTCATGGGCGACGAGGAATCGGGCCGCAAGCCCGACGCGCACTTCGCACGCGGCATGCAGTGCACGACTTGCCACGATGGTAACGAGATGCACGCCGACGCGAAGGACGCCCACATCCGCTACGACGCACCGGGCCTGCCGCAGTGCGAGGACTGCCACGACGGCGACCGAAACGCCAACGATTATCACATGATGCACTGGAACGATCTGACCTGTTACACGTGCCATTCGCAGCCCTATTCCAACTGCCAGGGCTGCCACGTGGACGGCGAGTACCACGACGACCCGGTGTACCAGGAAAACAACCCGTTCAAGGCCTTCAGGATCGGGCTTAACCCGTTGCCTGGAAAACGGTTCAAGTACGGACTGCTGCGGCACGCACCGATGGCTAAGGATTCGTTCGACCCTTGGGACGCGCCTCGGCCGGAATCGTTCGACGCGGTCCCGACCTGGAAGTTCACGTCGCCACATTCGATCCAACGGTGGACCGAGCGAACCAAGGTCGACGCCGGCACCGACTGTGGCGCCAACTGCCACCTGGGTGAACCGGGCGGGTCCGCGGCGAACCGCAGTATTTACCTGTTCCTGGACGATGTGCAGGCGAGCTGGCCCGACGAGGTCAACGCGAACCTGCCCGTGGTCGTAGACGAGGCATTACCGAATTCCTGGAAATAGGACCGGCAATATGCGCAATGGCTTGTACCGGGACCGCCGAATGGTCGGCTTTCCTGGAAGAAACTGAGGGAAACTTGGAGGTAACCATGACCCGGATGCTGCGTTACGGAGCGGCGTTGCTGATCGCCCTGACCTGGGTGGCCTGCGGCGACGACGGCGGTGGCGACCCCACCAACGACGTGCTGGACGCAATCCAGACGGACAATTACACGCCGGACCAAGGCCAGACCGACCAAGGCCAGACCGACGAAGGCCAGACCGACGAAGGTCAGACCGACGAAGGTCAGACCGACGAAGGTCAGACCGACGAAGGCCAGACCGATGAAGGCCAGACCGACGAAGGCCAGACCGATGAAGGCCAGACCGACGAAGGCCAGACCGACGAAGGCCAGGGCGAGACCATCGATCCGATCGACGAATTCGCTACGCTGGTCGAGTGGCTGGAAGGCGATGGCGGCAACTACATCAACAGCGTCGCGGCACCCAGGGTCATTTCCGCGGCCGATGTGGTGGCCGACGGCCTGGATAACTGGGTAATCCTGGACCTGCGGACCCAGGACAAGTACGGCCCGGACGGGGACGGCATCTGGCATCTCGACGTTGGCAACGGCGTGGAGGACTACGATGACGGACACATCGCCGACTCCATCAAGGTCAAGGTCACCGACGTCCTGGCATACGTGAAGGCCAACCTGACCATGGATGACAAGATCCTGGTGATTTGCTACACCGGTCAGAACGCGGGCATCGTAACGCTGGCGCTGAACCTGCTGGGCTACGACGCCTCGTCCATGAAGTGGGGCATGTCGGCGTGGAACGAAAAATTCGACAACTGGACACTCAACACTTCATCGACCTACTGGGACCAGTTCGTCACGACCGCGGACACCGGCCGGAACGAATCGGGCGACTACCCGGTGCTGGCCACCGGCGCAACGGACGTTCAGGGCATCCTCGAAAGCCGGCTGGACACAGTGCTGGCAGGGACGCCGAAGTACGTCAAGCCCGTCAACCTGTTCGCGACGCTGGACGATTACTACGTCATCAACTACTGGCCGGAAGCCGAGTACCTGGACCCGGGCCATATCCCCGGTTCGCACCAGTACACGCCCAAGACCAGTCTGCTGACGACGTCCCTGCTGTCCACGCTGCCGACCGACATGCCGATAGCGGTGTACTGCTACAGCGGCCAGCACAGCGCCCAGGTCGTCACGTACCTGAACGTGCTGGGCTACGATGCGTTCAGCGTCCTGTACGGCACCAACGGCATGATGTACGACGAAATGACGAAGCAGGCGTGGCCCGGCCCGGTCGACGGCCCCGGCGACTACCCCTGGGAGCCGACGCCAGCCCCGTAACAGTTGCTTCTTGCTCACCCTTCCGTTCCTGACCACACGGCCCCACTGATCGCCTGACCATCACGGGCACCAGTCTGTTCCGGGGATTGACACCATCTGTCCACAGTGGTCTATTGCTCGGTGGAGACGGAAGGGGACCCGGTGGCCCTCGCGGACTTCAAATCCGTTGCACGGCGTGACGAGCGCCGTGGGTGGGTTCGATTCCCACGCGTCTCCGCCAAACGTCACCCTTTGAGCGAGCATCCCGAGCGATGGGAAACGAATCCTCCACCGCATCCTTGAACCTGCCGGTCATCATCGGTACCGCAGGCCACATCGACCACGGCAAATCCAGCCTGATAAAGGCCCTGACTGGCACGGACCCCGATCGGC
>CAZHDQ010000291.1:0-4583 GCA_964531595.1 uncultured Anaeromyxobacteraceae bacterium | reverse complement strand
GACGCTCGCGTTAAAGAACACCATGGGAATTCTTCCAGGGGCCACCAAGCCCGCCTTGCACCAACAGCGACCCGGCGCTTCGGCGTTCGCACAGGCGATCGTCGACCTGCACGAAACGTTGCTAACCCACAATGTCCGGTGCCTAGGTGCGGTGGTGGACGGCATCTGGGCGCTGGGTGGTCGTGGCCCCGGCGTGGGACCGATACCGACACGACTGGGACTGGTGGCCGCTGGCACGGATCTGGCGGCAGTCGACATGGCCTGCGCTCTGGCGGCCGGATTCACGCCCGAGTCGCTGCCCCTGGCCAGGGCCGCCGCCGACCGAGGGATGGGGCCCGCATCCCCGGACGACTTGCTGGTGGACGGGCCGGATCCGCGTTTATGGGAACCCCGTCTTCGGCCCCCGAGGCCGGACCACATGGAAAAATCCCGACCCACGACGCTTTTTTACTATTGGGTCCGGGGTCGCTTGGTGCGCCCGGTGGTCGACCCGCGCAGGTGCCACCAGACGGGCAGGTGCATCGAGGTTTGTCCCGTGGACGCAATCCGGATGCACAACGGGTTCCCCCGGATCGATCACACATGCATCCGCTGCATGGCCTGCGTAGCAAGTTGTCCGGAGGGCGCTATAGGGCTGTCCTCGCCACCCCTGCTGCGCTCGATTCTCGCCAGACGCCTTGACGGAATCGTGATGCCGAAGCCTTGAGTTGCTGCAACAACACGCCGACGGCCACCAGACAGGCCCGCACTTGCCTGTGCTAAAATCCCGCCATGAGCAGCGCCCTCACCATCGCGTTCATGTTGATTCCCCTGATTCTGCTCGTGTTCGCGTACGTTTGGGCCTTCCACCTGCGATCCCGGCCGACGCTCTTACGACGCACGCCACTGGCCCTTTTGTATGGCGGTACGGCGCTGCTGTTCGCCGGGGATACAATCAACGGATTTTGGGCGGCGGACGGGTTTCACGCAGGCTACTTCGCCTTCGGCGTCCTTATAGTCGCCGGGATCTACGGCATCGTCTTTTGGATGCGGCGCCGAGGCTCGGCAGGGGCCCGACTCCAGGCCGCCTTGGAAACAGTGCGCGAGGATTTTCGGGAACCCGTCTCCACCGGGCCAAGACGCAAGGCCTGGCTCGCCATCCTGGCCTTCCTACCGTTCGCAGCGTTGTTCTATGTCATCACGATCACGAGTTTCCACCTCAACCCCCAATTCACCTATTTCGCCCAGGAGTTCTTAGACGAGATTCGTGCCCTGGCCGAGCGAACGTCTCTGTTGGACTACATCCTCCGGCGGGAATGCGATACCAACGTCCTCTACAACCCATCCACGTTCGTGATCTTCGCTTTCATCGACCGATTAGACGTGATCACCGTACACCACGTCCGACTGCTCATGGTCGCGGCCATCTTCGGGATCAACCTGTGGTTCCACCGCAAGCGATCGGCCGCCCTGCTGCTGCTCAGCCACCTGTTCTTCCTGCTGGTCACGCTCGACCCTGCCCACGAGTTCAACAACAGCGCCTACACGGAGACCTTCTTCGCGGTCGTGTTCTTTGTGAACCTGCTGATGGTACTCGACATCCGTTTCACTATCCCCTGGTTCTTGGCAACCGGTTTCGTCACCGGGATAGGTTTCATCAGCAAAGAATTGAACGTCCTGAACCTCGCGCTCCTGGCGTTCGTTCTGGCGACGGCAGGGCTCTCACGGCGGCGCTTCCTTGCCCTTGCGACCGCTGCGATTGCGGCCTTCACGATCCCGACGGCCTTCTTCATGGTCTCGTTCCTGGAATGCGGCGTGACCGAGGGGCTGTACCACATCCCCATCGCATGGTTCCGGGGCGCCGAGATCGCCGGCATGACGCAGTCCAACGTCTACCTGCTGGCGGACCAGGGCATGGCGTTCCCCATGGCCGAACTAATTCTGCGACGGCTTTCGTTCCAGACGGTCGGCGAGGTATTCGCTGGTGGACTGCGCCAAGTCGGACTGTTCACGCTGGTCGGGGTGTTTCCGGTGGCGTGGATGGTGGCGAACTTTCCGCGCCGGAAGATGCGCGTAATCGGATTCCTCTTGTTCCTTGCATTCCCGTTGTACGGAATCACGTTTTGGAAAGGGGGGGATTCCTCCGACCCTCTCTACACGCTCCTGCCATTCGGATACGTCTTCGCGGGCCCGTTCTTGGTGCGTCTGGCCACCCGCTTCGCAGGCATCGTGAAGCAGCGACGCTTTCTGGAGCGACGTTCTCTGTACATCCACGCCTTGGTAATCGTCAACCTGCTGTTCGTCGGAAGTTACCTGAAGCCGGCTTGGCAGGTGGCCCGTGACACGCGATTCATCAAGGGCTTCGGAAGTGGGGGCCTTGCTTTCGCCCATCGGCCGAACGAACAAGAGCGTTCCTTGTCCACGACCCTCCGGGGGCTGCAACGCGACGGGCAGATAGGAGACTGGTTGTTCGTGACGGACTGTCACGACAGCGACATGCCAAAGATCCTTTCGGTGATGGAACCCGGTATATTCATGAACATCATCGACATCCGCTACGACCTACTGCCGGCGATCGTCTACGCAGACCACCAGCGGCTTCAAGACGCCTTCGACGTGATGATCCGCGAGTTCGACTACTCGCTGGAGGGAGTCGAATCCCTGTACGTGCTGGCGTGCCGCGAAACTCAGCCGCCGTCGGAGCAGATGGGCTCGACCCTGCTGGACCCGGGGTCGTCGCTGCTCGACGGGTGTGCCCACGTCGTCCAGGCGTCTCCCGGCCGGGAAGGCTGGATCCTATTCGCGTTCCCGAAGGAATCCTGCCGACAATACATCCGCCCGGAACTGGATCGGGCCCGGGGCGTCCGCCAGGAAAGAACCCCCTTGATCCCGTTGTTTCAAGATGCGGCCGATTGAACTGCATGGAATCCTGGCTTCCCGCGAAAAAGCGTCCCCGTCAAGCCGGCCCCAGGCACGCACCGACTTGACAGGCAATCCAGCGTACCTGCGCGACGGGTAGGCCCGGCCAAACAGGTAGGCACAGCATCCGTGACGACAGGCGAGTCGCCACCGGACAACGGCCACCAGAACAGTCACCCATGTAGCCTCGTCGAGTGTCGACACCGCGTGCCAGCAGGCGGGATGCAACCAGCTCGGGCGCTTCAACGGACACCGGGAAGTACAGCAGCGCGGGGTCACCCTCCAACGACGCCATGCCTGCGACGTTTCGCGGCAATGCGGCCCGGTAGGTGGACACGATGTCGCTCCGCCGGCGGTTGTCATCATCGATGCGGTCGAGCGACACCAGGGCGACGCACGCCTGGGCATCTGAGAGGGTCCGCAACGGCATCCGCGTCTTTCGCGCCTCTCCCACCGAATCGCCTGACCCAGCATTCCGGAAGGGCGCAAGGGCATTCACCACGCGCTGCACCGGACGCGTAACCATGCTGTAGATGCCTGGCATCGTGGCCGCCGACAGAACCGAGAAACGCGCAAAGCGGATCGCCGTGGTCACTGACTCGTCGCCAACAGGCAGCGCCGACGCCAGTACCCGCGCCTGCGCGGCAAGGTCGAGCGCCACACAAAGGGAAACCCCACCCGAAAGGGCGCTCAAAGGCTTGGAGGCTTCAAGGCTCAGCAGCGCCCCAGCACCGAATGTGCCCAGAAGCCCACCCTCGACCCGCTGGAGGACGCCGTGCGCACAGTCCTCCAGCAGAACCACGCCGTGCCGGTCGCAGATAGCGCGAATCCCAACAATGTCGCATGGATTACCGAACAGATGTGTCGCCAGGACCACGCGAATCCCAGGATCGTCCCATAGCGCCACTTCCAGGGCTTGGGGAGAAAGTGTCCAGGTCGCGGGGTCCACGTCAACGGGGACGGGTCGCCAGCCGCCCGCTGCGATAGCATCCACCAGGGGTACGAAATTCAGGGCGGCGAGGGCAACACCCCCGCCCACGGGCAGGCCGCTCGCCCGCAGCAGAAGCGACAGTGCCGCGCGCCCTGAGTTGACGGCGATTGCATCGGGAACCGCGTAGCGCCGGATCAGTTCCCGTTCGAACATCTTGCGCGACCCGCTACCGGAAGGACGCGAACCGCGAATCAGGGCACGCAGCGTGGCTCCAATCGGGGCGAAGCGCTGTCGAGGCAATGCAACCATCCCAATCACCTGTTCACGGAAGGCGCGACCCAAGGACGCCAAATGCTACCCGAGAACCCTTGGATCGCAAGCCCCGGTTTGGCGGGAGTTCAAGGTGCTCGAATAAGTGCGGCTGTTGGTGCCGAACCGGTAGGCATGTCTAGCCCGCGCCCCGTCCGCCCCGCCCTCGAACCGTCATCCCTAATTCAAGAACTACCTGCCGGTCTACCCAGGACGGCGGCGGGCCGCTGTCCGGCGGGTCGAAAAACACCGCATTGCCGCGAACGGCCAGTGTTTCGGGCCCGTCGTGCAGTTGCAGGATCCGTTCACGCCCCAGGCAGGGCTTGCGGCAACGGGTCGGGCTCAGGAAGGGACGAACGCCGGTCTCCTGCCGAACGAGGTCCCCAAGCGTCTCGCACGCCCGTCCAGCGGCGGTCAGGGCGGGACCCAGGTAGACTGTCCCGCG
>CAZHDQ010000290.1:0-4591 GCA_964531595.1 uncultured Anaeromyxobacteraceae bacterium | reverse complement strand
GCCGCCGCGAGCGGGACAAACCCAAGCAAAAGAACGGGCAACGCGAGCACACCCAAAAACAGTCGAACGGCCATGGGACACCTCCTGGCACCAGCGTACAACCGGGCTTCAGACGCGACGGCCCGGGAAGTATTCTGCGAGGGAACCCTCGGCATGAGCCAGGGATTTCCCCGGTTCAATGCTAACAGATTCAGCGAATTCGATGCGGCACCGGAGGTCATTCGGGCCGGCGACCCGGCACGCCCAGCTCGCCGGCCGCCAGTTTGATCTCGGCCTCCGGCCGGCGAAGGTAGGTGGGTTCCAGCACGGCCCGGTCGTCGGGTGCCCCTGCACGGGCCGCCCCCAGTGTCGCCAAGACCGATGCGCGAACATGGTTTTCGAAGGGCGCCACGGCCAGCAGTCGATCGCCCAGCACGGATTCGAAGGCCGCGCGCCAAGCAGTAACGCCCTCGCCCGCCCCCAGGACGACCCCTTCCGGGACCGTTTCGGCAACCTGTCGCGCGAACGCCTCGGGCCCGGCGGTGCAAGCAGCGACCAGGACCCGGCCGTCATCAGCGTACAACGCGCCGTAGACCTCACCTTTACGGGCGTCCAGCGCGGCGATCACTGTTTTACCACGGCCGCACAGCGGCAGTGCCAGCGCATCCAGGCTGGTCACGCCCACCAGTGGCCGATCGAGCGCAACCGCCAGTCCCTTGAACGCCGCGAGCGTGATCCGCACGCCGGTGAACGAACCCGGGCCAACAGACGACACCAGCAAATCGATATCGACCGGCGCCAAGGCACGTTCCCCTAGCATTCGGTCGATATCATCGAGGATACGACGACTGTGGCTGCCATCGGACAGCACCATCGTTTCGGCCGTGACCACGCCGCCCTCCAGAAGGGCGATCGAACCCACCTTTGTTGACGTGTCGCAGGCCAGCACTACTGGCCGACCCCGTTGCGGTAAAGCGCGTCCCAAGGCTACCCCGGCGGCCGGATCTGGGACAGGGAGCCCCACTTCCGGGCGATGTCATTTGCAAACACCACAACCATCAAGGTCAGCAGGAATGCCAGCCCAATGTAGTTGAGGATCGCGCGACCGCGGCTGCCCAGCGGCTTGCGGCGGATCGCCTCGATGCCAAACACCACCAGGTGGCCGCCATCGAGCACTGGGATCGGCAGCAGGTTAAGGACACCCAAACTGACCGACAGCCACGCCAGAGCCTCGAAGAAGGGGGTCCATCCCCGTTCTCCGGCCGACGACGCGATGTCGTAAATCATGATCGGGCCGCCCATCTCCTTGACCGAAACACGGCCGGTGACCAAGGCGCCGATGGACGCCACGGTCTTGACCGTGATGTCGACCGATTCTCGCCAGGTCTGGTGCAGTGCAAAGCGAAGCCTATCGTTGTTCACGACGGGATCCGGCGTCACAACGGCCCGGCGCGTCGCGGCGCCGAGGCGCTGGTACTTGGGAACCGCGGCACCGGGCTGCCACTGCGGATTCACCAGCGAGACGTCCAGGGCGATAGCCTCACCACCACGCTCGACCTCGACACGGCGGCTGGCAGCGGGGTCGCGCGCCAGGGATTCCACGAAGAACGACCAGTCCGGGGCCGGTTGGCCGTCCAGCGATGCGATGCGATCGCCAGGTTGGATCCCGGCTCGGGCCGCCGGGGAATCAGGCACAACCGATTGGACGACCATCCCGCCGTCCGAAAGCCCCGCATCGACGCCAGCGTCCAATGGGCCCAGGACGACCTGGCGCCGTTCGCCGGGCTGCATCGAATCCGGATCGGTACGGGCCAGTAACAGCGTGACGGCCCGCTGCTGGGCGGACGCAATCGCCCGAGTGACGTCTTCGAACGTGATCGCGTCGCGCCCGTCGATCGACACCACTGCGTCGAATGGTTCGATGCCGGCGGCCTCCGCCGCACCGCCCGGCGCAGGCAGCACCACAGGCAGGGTCCGGTCCAGCGTGACATCGATGCGTCCAACCGTCCGTTCCAGACCGATTTCCTTCAAACCGACCAGTTCCACGGCCCGCGGCACGACGTTGAAATCCATCGGCTTCCCGTCGCGTTCGACCTCGAAGGCAAGCGGTACTCCTGGACTTGCAGAGACCTCGTCGAGCAATTCCCACCAGTATGCAATCGGCCGCTCGCCAATACGCACGACCCGGTCGCCTGGCCGCAGCCCAGCCTCCCAGGCAGAACCCGCCACAGATGTCGATCCGAGGACCGCCGGCGGCAGCGTCGCTTGGCCCGCAAACATCGGAAAAAAGATCAGGAACGGCAGCACGAGGTTAAACGCCGGTCCGGCCACGACAATCAAGACCTTGCGCCAGACATCGGTCGTCAAGAACCCACGCTTTTCCTCACCGGGCTCTGGCGGCACCTCCGGGTCGTCACCTAGGAACTTGACGTAGCCGCCCAGCGGCAGGGCCGATATCCAATATTCGGTGACGCCGCGCTTGAAGCCGACGATCTTGGGACCGAAGCCGATGGAAAAGCGGAGGACCGTGACCCCGACCAACCGAGCCACCAGGAAGTGCCCCAGTTCATGGAAGAAGATCAGGCCTCCGAGGAACAGCAGGAAATACAACATGGGTGGGTCGGGCGCCCCTGGCACGAGTCGGGTTGCAAGATAACAACTGGCAGGCCAGTGCGCAACGGGGCGGACCGGCAGGCGGTGCGAAGGTAGACCTGCGACGGTGGGCGGGCGCTGACAAAATCCATCGTCTAACACGGACCGAAACTAGCAAGGCAGGGGCAGCACAAGGAAAAAGGTCTCCTCGCGATCGTGCCTGGCCCAACCAAGGCAAAAGACGCTGGGCTACAGACCGCGCCGCCACTCGGGCTTCAGGAGGCCTGCGTCCCCCGCCTCCAGAATACGGTCGACCTGGGCCAGCAGGCGCGTGCGATCCGCCGGTAGCTTGCCCGTCAGCGGCAGGTAGTTTGACGCGTGGTTCGCCGAGAATCGAGCGGACGTAACATGCAGGCCGTCCAGGATCGTCCGCAGTTCCCGGATCATGCCGATCGGATCGGGCAAGACCACACGACCGGCTTCGATGGCGTCGAAAAATGGCGTCCCAGGGACGGGCATCACGGTCAGCAGACCGATGTAGTCGGGATCGGCGCCGGACAGCACGGCCGCGGTGTCCCGGGCGTGGACATCTGACAGTTCGACGCCCCCCAGACCCAGCAGCGCCATGACCGAGTAGCGCACGCCGGCCGCACGCATCGTCTGTCCGGCCCGGACCATTCGTTCCATCGTTTCGGGCTTGCGAACCTGCTTCAAGACGGCCTCGTTGCCACTTTCCAGGCCGTGGTACACGATGCCAAGCCCCAGTTCGCCCAGGCGCCGCATGCCTTCAGGCCCCTTCTTGAGGATGGCTGTGGACTCGCCGTAGACGCCCACGCGTTCGACCCAGGGCATCCGTTCGCGAATCCGCGCCAGCACCGCCGCCAGGAAGTCCTCCGGCGCCGACAGGGCGTCCCCGTCCAGCAGGAAAGCGCGGTGCGGCCGCCAGGGAGCGGCGCAAGCCTCCTCGATATCGGCGAAAACCGTGTCCAGGTCCATTTCGCGGTACGCCTTTTTCGCATACATTGCGCAAAACGTGCAGCGATTGCGTGAACAACCAACCGTCACGGGCAGCAGCAGCGACGATGCCTCGCTGGGCGGGCGAAAGATCGGTTCCTCGTAATGCATCAAGGCCTCCAAAGACCTGGCAAGAATCCGGGGTAACGCGGCCACAACCGGCTTGGCAACGGCCGGAAGTAGGATACCATTGGTCGCATCGAAGCCAATCGGGTAGGGACATGAGACACCTAAGGGCCCTTGCCGGATTCGCGCAGGCATAGCACCGCTGCGGCGAGCAAAAATCGGTGACGTGACGCCGCGCTGGCCCCTGGATCGCGAAGGCGAATCCACGCCAAATTGGTGGATGTTGGGCCACCCGGCGTCTTTTTTTGGGACCGCATCCGGTCTATTATCGCCGGGTTCTCGCGACTGGAGCCTGCCAAATGAACATCGTCCACAATACCTACCCGCTTGCTGTGTTCGCCCTTTGCTTCATCTCCTGGAACGGGTGTGGGTCCGGGAACTCGACGACCGACGCAGGCGACCTGTCGACAGCAGATGTTCTGGACACGATCGCACCGACGGATTCGGTGGACGACACGAAGGCAGAGGATCTGGCCGTAGACACGACCGGTGACGATGGGGCCGGCGACGAAGGCTCGACGACCGACGTACCGGGCGACATCGGCACGGACACCACTGGGGACATCGAGGAACCGTTCGTCTGCGCGACTTACCCGGACTGGCCGCCGACCGACGACGGCAAGACGAAGTTTGGGCTGACGATGTTCCACTGGAACATCCAATATGTGGCAGGTGGCCTGATCGGCGAATGGGACGGCGAGACGATCAGCCTGTGCAACGACATGTTCGGAAGCCACGAATTGTGCGAGGGCTGGACCGACGACGTACTGATCGACTGGATCATCCGGGTGTCGTTTCTGCCAATCCTGGACCTGTACCTGGCCCACCCCGACTGGCGGGCGACCTTCGAGATGCCCGGCCTGATGGTCGAGGCAATGGC
>CAZHDQ010000289.1:0-4601 GCA_964531595.1 uncultured Anaeromyxobacteraceae bacterium | reverse complement strand
CGACCCACATCGGCGCCTCCCCCTTGTAGTGGATCGCGTCGATCCGCGTGCCCTCGTCCTGCGGCTGCATCGTGGTGCGGATGCGCATCGGGATGCCCGACTCGATCAGCGGAATCAGCGTGCGCGGGTGGAACATGCTGGCACCGAAGTCCACCAGTTCCAACGCCTCCATGTATGACAACCGCGACAGAGGATAGGCGTCCTTGACGATGCCCGGGTCGGCGGTCATCACGCCGGACACGTCGGTCCACGCGACGACCTCGGATGCGGAAAGGAACTTCGCCAGCAACGTGGCTGTGTAGTCCGACCCGTTGCGACCCAGCGTCGTGCTGCGGCCGTCGGGCGTCCGGCCCAGGAACCCGGTCACAACTGGCAGCACGTCTGACCAACCGGCCGCCAGTTCCATCAACCGTGCCTGAGTCGCTTCGCACGCGACCCTGGCAGCGCCGAAACCGTCGTCGGTCACCAACCAGTCGCGCGAATCGATCATCGTCGCCGGCAGACCCCGCGCTTGGAGCAGCCCGGTCAGCACCGTCGCGGACAGCCGCTCGCCGAACGACAGGACCAGGTCCAGCGTCTGGGGCGTCCGTTCACGCAGCAGCGACACGCCGTACAGCAACTGGCGCAACTGGGACAGCATCTCGCGGACCGGCGGCAGGATCTGGACCTTGCCGGTCACGCCACCCAGGCGTTCCTCGATCCTGCGCAGGCCCATCAGCCCGTTCGTCGTCGTCAGGTCCATCAGTTCGTCGAGGATCCGCTCGGCGGCGAGCAGGTCCCCCGCTGCCGCAAGGTCGGCCGCCCTGATCAGCCGGTCCGTCGAGTACTGCATCGCCGACACAACGACGATAACAGGCCCCGACTCACGCGACCTCGCGATGATGTCGACGACCCGCTCCAACCGGTCCGGGGATCCGACCGAGGTCCCGCCGAACTTCATCACCCGCACGTTCGATTCTGCCATCACGCCCCCCGCTGGGCGCCGGATGCGGTCCGACGCCGGAAATCCGCCACGATCGCGGACAGTTCATCAACCTGGATCAGGAACCCATCGTGCCCATCGAGCGACGCCATGGTCACCAGTTCGGCCCGTGGCATCCCGGCGGCCAATTCCACCTGTTCCGAAGGCGGGTAAAGCACGTCGCTGTCGATCGACACGACCAGAGCCGGGGTGCCGATGCCCGCAAGCGTGGCCGCCACGCCGCCGCGCCCCCGCCCCAGATCGTGGGAGTCCATCGCCCGAGTCAGCGTCACGTAAGTGTTCGCGTCGAAACGCGCCACCAGCTTGCGCCCCTGGTATCGCAGGTAGGATTCGACTGCGAAAGGCCCGCCTTCATCCTGGGGCCGCCGCCCGAAGCGCGCCTGGAAAGAGTCGCGCGTCCGGTAGGTACACATCGCGACCATCCTCGCGGCCGCCAGACCTGCTGCCGGCGGGTGCGCCGGGTCGTAGCGCCCGCCCTGCCAGGCCGCATCGGCGTACAGCGCCTGGCGCTGGGCCTCGGACCAAGCGATGCACCAGGCCGAGTGCACCGCCGATACCGCGATAGGCACGACCGCGTCGACTCGGCCCGGAAACATCACCGCCCACTCCAGCGCCTGCATCCCACCCAGGGACCCACCGATCACCATCCTGACGCGCCTCACACCCAGCACCGCCAGCGCGTCAGCCTGAACCACGACCATGTCCCTGACCGTGACCGCCGGAAAGTCCGGGCCGAAAGGGCGTCCGGTCGCCGGGTCGATCGTGGCCGGCCCGGTCGTGCCGTAGCAGGACCCCAGCAGGTTCTGGCAGACGATGAAGTCGCGGTCGGGGTCCAGCGCGCGCCCCGGCCCAAACATCGCGCCCCACCATTCGTCGGCGTCCGCAGTGCCGGTAAGCGCGTGACAGACCAATACGGCGTTCGCCCCGTCGTCATCCAACCGACCCCAGGTCCGGTATGCGACCCGGACGCCATCCAGCCGGGCACCGGATTCCAGCGTACGCCCGCCCGGTAGGTCCAGGAAGCGCGTGCCCAGCGAGTACGTCACGTACCCTCCCGCGCCACCGCAAACGCCGCGTCGAAATCCTCGCAGATATCATCGATGTGCTCGATGCCCACCGCGACCCGAACGTGGTCGTCGGTGACGCCTGCCGCTGCCCGCTCGTCCACGGTCAACTGCTGGTGGGTCGTCGAAGCCGGATGGATCACCAGCGTCCGCACGTCCCCGACGTTCGCCACGTTGGACGCCAGCCGCACCGCATCGATGAAGCGCCGCCCCGCAGCCATGCCACCACGGATTCCGAACGACAGGACCGCGCCGAAGCCGTTTCGCAGCATGGCCTTCGCCTGTGCGTGCCAGGGGTGGCCGGGCAGCCCGGGATACGACACCCAGGCGACGTCAGGGTGCGCCTCCAGCCATTGCGCCAGCACCAGGGCGTTGTCGCAGTGGCGCTGGACGCGCAACGACAGCGTTTCCAGCCCCTGCAGTAACAGGAACGCGTTGAACGGGCTGATCGCCGGCCCCAGGTCGCGCAGCCCCTCGACTCGCGCCCGCAGGATGAACGCCATGTTGCCGAACGGGCCGTCGGGCCCGAACGTTTCCGCGAACTTCAACCCGTGGTAGCCGGGCGCCGGTTCCGTGAACGCCGGAAATCGCCCGTTGCGCCAGTCGAATCGACCAGAATCGACGATGACGCCACCCATCGACGTGCCGTGGCCGCCGATCCACTTGGTGGCCGACGCCGTGACGATATCGGCCCCGTGGTCGATGGGACGGCACAGGTAGCCCGCCGCCCCGAACGTGTTGTCGACAACCAGCGGTACTCCCGCATCGTGGGCGACCTTCGCCAGAGCCGGCAGGTCCGGCACGTTGTAGCTGGGATTGCCGATCGTCTCGACGAAAAGCGCGCGGGTGCGGTCATCGATGCATGCCGCGAACGCCGCGGGCCCGTCGCCGTTGACCATCCGGACGTCGATCCCCAGCCGAGGCAGCGTGACCTTGAACTGATTGAATGTACCGCCATACAGGTAGCGCGCGGATACGACGTTATCGCCCGCCTCGGCCAGCGTTGACAGCGTCAGAAACTGCGCCGCCATGCCCGACGATGTCGCCAGGGCCCCGATACCGCCCTCCAGCGCCGCGACCCGCTTTTCAAACACGTCGGTCGTTGGGTTCATGATCCGGGTATAGATGTTGCCGAATTCCTCCAGCGCGAACAGCCGCGCGCCGTGGTCCGTGCTGTCGAACGTGTACGAGGTGGTCTGGTGAATCGGCACCGCCACCGAGTTGGTGCCTGGGGCCGGTGTCTGGCCGGCGTGGATCTGTAGGGTCTCGTATCGCAGCTTCCGATCGGAAGGAATCCTCATGTCCATGCTCCTTAGGGAAAAGACTGATTGTCGGAGGGCTTAACGGCCGGTGGCGAGGTCAGGCGGTGACATGTCGACCGCGCCCCGGCCCCGGACGCATCATCATTCGTTCCGAGAGGATGGAGGGACAGCGATGGTCGATGAAACACGCCATGAACAGGAAAATAAAAAAATCGGGGGCGACCGTCAAGCACATGGGGCGCATTCCTCAGCCCACGTGGAGATGGCTTGAACTGGGCCAGCGGGTACGCACGCTGCGAAAGGCACGGGGTTGGTTGCAGGACGCGATGGCTAGCGCCGCGGGCATCGGGCGAGTGACGCTGGTGCGCGCGTTGGGCGTGGATTTCGCGGACCTTTTCGCAGACTCGTAACAAGCTGTAATTATGGAACACCGTCTGCTTCATCCCGCTTGGGTCAGGTTCATGCACGCCGAAAGACCTTGCACGCCAAAAAACCATGCGAACCTTCGTCCGTCCCTTTCCCGACGCGTCGTTTTTCCCGTTGACCTTGGCGCCGGCCTTCCGGATACTCGATCCGATGAAGCCAACCCTCCATGACGCCCCGTACCGGCCCGGCCCGATCGTAAAAATCCTGCTGCTCGTTGCCGCGTTCGCCTTCTTCGTCGTCGCCCTGGAAGGATTCGCGTGGGTCGTGAACCGACTGTCGGGCACGCCCAACCCCTTCCTGGTGAACCTGGACGCCTTGCCAGGTCCCGCGGCCGAACAAGCCCGGTTCCATCTGGACCCGCTGCTGGGGCCGGCCTACTCGGACGGACAGTACGCACAGCAAGGCCCTCTGATTTCCGGCTTTTCCGTGACCGGCGATGCCGACGACTCAGCCGCTTTGCGTATCGTGACTCTGGGCGGTTCCACTACCGACGGCGTCGGCCACGACACGGCCTGGCCCTGCCAGTTACACGAAATCCTGGCGGCACGTGGAGTCCGGGCGGTAATCTTGAACGGCGGTGTGTCGGGATACAGTACATCCCAGGAACTGCTGAAGCTGATCCGCGATGTCGTCCCGATGAGGCCAGACATCGTCCTGGCATACGACGGCGTGAACGACGTCAATCCCACGGACGATTCCTCGGTGCCTTTTTCGAATCCGTACCTGACGACGGTGCTGGAACAGGCTGTCGGCGACGCGGACCCGTGGTTGGTCCCAAACGCCGTGACCTTGGCCAGACGACTGGTCCGTTCCAAAAACCGAGTCGCCCTGCTGGAACCACCCGATCCCCCAGGAATCGGGGCCCAG
>CAZHDQ010000288.1:0-4604 GCA_964531595.1 uncultured Anaeromyxobacteraceae bacterium | reverse complement strand
AGAAGAGATCGCCTTGCTTGCGGGATCGCATCGTCAGCAGGCGTACTTCACGCATCGCGTCGACGTGGCGGTTGTTGATCCGCAACACCTCGCCCAACAGTTGTCGCTGGGTGTTGGCATTGCCGACGGCCTTGAAGTACAGGGACAGTGCGAACAGGATGTCGGCATCCTCTCGCTTGGACACCGCGACCGCCTGCTCGAACCATTGGCGGGCCTCCTCCAGGCGCGGCACCTTGGGGAGAGTTTCGTTGCTCATCACGGCAAGGCCCAGGTTGGACATGTACTTGGCTTGGGAGGCGTCCAGTTCGACGGCACGTCGGAAGCAGGCGTCGGCCTCGGAATAAGCCCGTCTGGACAGCAGCAGCGCGCCCTTGTGGGCATAGATGCGTGCCTCGGACGCGGCATCCCGTTGGACGCGGTCGGCACCGTAGGCGCGAGACTGGCCATCCATGTGTTGCTGGTCGTACTCTACCCGACGGCGACGGTCGGTCAGCATGGCGTAGGCATCCGAAATGCCCTTGAATACCTGTGCTGCGGCCTGCTCGAGTTCCGGGTTTGCCTGGCGGGCGACGATGTCGGGATGCAGCAACTTGGCCAGGGAAAAGTAGGACATCCGGATCGCATTGGGATCGGCGTTCGGGGCCACATCCAGCAGCGCGTAAGCGTCACCGGACGCTAGGCAGTCTTGTTTCTGCCGGATCAGCTCCGCCAGGGGCGCGGCCGAATCCTGGGTCTGTGCGTTCATGGAGCTCCTGACCACCGGGGATCGACTATAGCGCCTGGCTTGATCGGTAGCAACCGGCCCAACCTCAAAGGGCTGACAAGAACACTGATCCCTGCCTACTTGAAAGTGGATCTGTCGGATGCCGGGCCGCCACGGATACTGTGTGACGAAAACTTGGCGGTGCCCGGGTTCGACGATAGAATCTGACCCGATATGGCGCGGCAACTCCTCACGATCGTCTTCGTAGTTCTTGCAGTGTCCTGGTGCGCCTGCCGGGACGCGTCGCCCGGAGCCGCAGAATTCAAGGGACTGCTCGGGGTCGAAGGCAAGGCGCTCGACCTTTGGTTGCCGGCCTCCGTGCAGCGACGCAACGAACCGGAGACCGACTCGCGACACTTGCAGGTTGGCGGTGCGGACGAAATGCTCCGCATCCAGATCACCTTGAAAGACGGGGACACCTTACGGCTGTTTCGATTCTGGTCAGGGATGACGGACGCGGAGCTGCTGGCACCCAACCAGGGTTTCGGGCGGGACGACTTCAAAGAGGGGGCCGTGTTCGCCCTGGTGATGGGGCAGGACCGATTCGACCGTTTCTCTGCGAAGCGGGACCTGTATCACCAGAATCGGGCCGCGGCGCGCGATCGCGGCGAAACGGTGGTGCGTGTGGAAACCCACGTAGTTGCCAAAGGGGAGACCCTCGAGGCCATCGTCGCGCGATACCCCACCCGGATCGATTCGATCCTGAGGGCCAATCCGGAACTACGCATGCGGCTGCCTTACGAGGGCCAACGAATCCTCGTACCGATCATCGCCGAGGTCGAGGCGGCGCGACAGCTCGCTCCAGCGACTGTGCCTGGGCCGGAAAATGGCGAATCCTTCTGAACCAAGGGCCTGTGCAGAAGCAACTGCTCCATAACGAGAGCGGTGAGGCGCTCGCCTGGCAAGGCACGAGGAGGGCGCAGACTGGCTCGTCTGTAACCGACAAGCAACGCAGCCAGGCGAGATGGATCGCCGCTCGCAGTGGAGCGGTTGTTTCGTAACAGGCCCTAAGCGGGCGGCGGGCAAGTCAGATGGCCTGTTTGAGCGCGCCCGGCAGCACTTCCACCACCAGGGCCTGGGCCTGCGATGCCGTCTGTTCGAACGCGGGCATGATTGTGTCCAGTTGCGCTTTCACATCGATGACCGCCGGATGGGGGGCCGAAACTGTTCCCTCGCGGACCTCTGCCAGTGCTTGCTCCAGTTGGGCTGCCGACGCCTGCAAGTCGTCGCGTAATCTAGCCAAGAGCCCTGCGATGTACTCGTGGTCCTGGCGGCGGGTCTCGAAGGTATCCACGGGCAGGCCGGCCAGCCTCTCCCACGGTTCTGGTTCCTCGCGCAGCGATGCAGCCAGGGACAGCAAATCCTCCTTGACCTCGATGGTGGCGATTCGCGCCTGGACATTAGCGAGTAGGTCCTCGATGTCGTGTCCTTCCCGGGTGTAGCGGCGTTTCTGGTTGAAATGGCGGACCAACAGGCGTGCCGTCAGCGCGAACGGGAGGATTGAGTTCACGCCTAAAATCCATGGCCACAGTGGGGTTGCTCTGGTGACGACCAAAAAGATTCCGTGCGCGACGGGCGATCCAAAGGCGGCCGCCAACAGTACCCATGGCAGACCGGGCTTCAGATACGAATCCAGGTGGACGGGGTGAACGCGACCGGATCGGGTCAGCAGGAACGCGACGATCAGAAACGCCAGGGTGCCGAACGTCCAAGTCAGCAGAAACGGCAGGACGAACTGGAACAAAACGATGGCAGCGAGCAGCAGACCGATCAGCAGCAGCGCGAATCCCGCCACGTCGTTCATGTCGTCCTCCGGGTGCATGAGGCTAATTCGGGCGGTTTGCGTCGTCAAGGCTGGAAGGGCGACGCGAAGCGCTGCCAGTGGGTACAAAGCGCCTGATCGTGTGTTGACCCCCTTCCGTGGAGTCGATATAACCGCCCAGAATGGTTGACGCGAAAAATCGCGTAGGAGGATTTAGATGGATTCCCGGACCTTGATCGACCTGGCCGAAACATATGGGGCTCACAACTACAAGCCGTTGCCGGTTGTCATCGAGCATGCTGAGGGCGTGTTCATGCATGACGTGGACGGGCGGCGCTACCTGGACTTCCTGTCATGTTATTCGGCGTTGAGCCACGGGCATCTTCACCCGCGGCTTGTCCAGGCGGCCAAGGATCAACTGGACAAGGTCACGGTGACCTCGCGGGCATTCCATAACACCGAAATGGGGCCATTCCTCAAGGAACTTTGCGAATTCTGCGACGCCGAGATGGCGCTGCCGATGAACACCGGTGCTGAAGCAGTCGAAACCGCGATCAAGGCGGCCCGGAAGTGGGCGTACCAGGTCAAGGGAGTGCCGCGGCACCAAGCCGAAATCATCGCCTGCGCCGACAACTTCCACGGACGGACTGTGACGCTCGTCACGTGCTCGACGGAAGGGCTGTACCGTGATGATTTTGGACCGTTCACACCCGGGTTCAAGGTTGTGCCTTACGGTGATGCCGCAGCGATCGAGGCCGCGATCACCCCGAATACCGCGGCGATCCTGGTCGAGCCGATCCAGGGTGAGGCGGGCGTAGTCGTGCCGCCGGTAGGGTACCTGAAGGCGATCCGCGACATGTCGACGCGGCACAACGTGCTGTTCATCGCCGACGAGATCCAGACGGGCTTCGGGCGTACTGGTAAGCCGTTCGCCTGCAACCACGAAAATGTCCAGCCCGACCTGATGACGCTTGGCAAGGCCCTGGGCGGCGGAGTGTACCCGGTCAGCGCGGTGGTCGGTCGTCGTGACGTGCTCGGGTTGTTCCGCCCGGGTGAGCACGGCTCGACGTTCGGGGGCAACCCGCTGGGATGCGCAGTAGCGCGTGAGGCTTTGCGAGTGTTGACGGACGAAAAACTGACGCAGCGCTCCGCCGAGGAAGGTGCTTGGTTGGAAGGGCAGTTGTCGGCAATCAAAAGCCCGTACATCAAGGAAGTCCGTGGTCGCGGCCTGTTCTTAGGCATGGTCCTCTACCCCGAGGCGGGCGGTGCACGGCGGTTCTGTGAGGCGCTGATGGAACGTGGCCTGCTGTGCAAGGAGACCCATGACGACGTGATCCGGTTCGCCCCCCCATTGACGATCACCCGCGAGCAACTGTCCTGGGCCGTCGATCAGGTCCGGGAAGTGATGACCAGCCTCTAGCACAGCCTCCTCTAGTACTGTCCTGGCCACTGGCTGGCTGACTTCAACATTCCTCTATCTTTATGTCATGCAGGCAAACGCAGGCGACGAGTGCTGCCTGATGCTTCGGACTGAGCTTTGATGACGGGTTTGCGTGAGGGTCAGAACGAGGCGTACACGTCAAAATAGAAATTCGTGTAGTTGTTGCCTTCAGACGAGAAGTCAAAGAATGGGAAGCGGAACTTCGTGTTGTCCCGCGTCTTGGCCGGCTGCGACGACGACACGCCCAGGCTGAAGCCCACGTGCTTGAACGGCTGATAGGTTACGTCCAGCGTGCCGAATGTCGAATCCCGCTGGCCGCGGCCACCCTTGGCGTACGGGGACGAAAACTCGTCCTTCGCGATGTTGGCGTAAGTCCATGAATTCTGTACGCCGAACACCAGGGTAACCGACCACTCATCGTTGATGATTCCGGTTGCGGCCAGCGAGTTGTAGACCGAGAAGCTGGTGTTATTGTCGACGCCGTTGACGACCATGCCGCCGCCGGCGTCCTCGACGCCCCGGAAGCGGGCCAGTGCGACCTTGTCTCCGAGGGTCGGGGTGAAGGTCCCGTTGAAGTTCTTGTTGAAACGGAACGAGTAGTACAGCAAGAAGTGGTTACCGAAGACGCGCTGCATGTC
>CAZHDQ010000287.1:0-4613 GCA_964531595.1 uncultured Anaeromyxobacteraceae bacterium | reverse complement strand
TTCAGTGCTGCGTTTTGACGGCTTTTTTGCTGCGGTCCGTGCGGACAAGTAGGCTTCGAAGGAAGTCGAGAAGCCCGAACCCGAGGCCGGCGATGACGAGTTCGCGAACGGGGGCGACCTGCCGGGAGACCTGGAAGCAGGGCAGGCGTTGCGGTTGGCAGACCTGCGATCGGAGCAGAAGTTCACCGAACCGCCGCCACGCTTCTCGGAGGCTACGCTGGTCCGCGAACTGGAAGAGCGCGGCATCGGTAGGCCGTCCACGTACGCGACGATCGTCGGCACGATCCAGTCAAAGGGATATGTGGCCAAGGTGGAAGGGCGGTTGCGGCCGTCAGAACTGGGACGCATCGTTAACGACCTGCTGGTTCGCCATTTTTCGACGATTGTCGACTTCGATTTCACCGCGCGGATGGAATCCGAGTTGGACGAGGTCGAGGAGGGTAAGAAGGGCCGCCTGGACGTGTTGAACGGGTTCTATGGCCCCTTCTCGAAGGCCCTGGAACTGGCAGTTTCCGAGATGCGGTCGGTCAAGGCCGAGGCGATGCCGGCCGGTATCGACTGCGAATTGTGCGGCAAGCCCCTGCTGATCCGGTTCGGTAAGAACGGAGCCTTTTTGGGCTGTTCCGGCTACCCGGAGTGCAAAAATACGGGTGAGTTCGAGCGCGATGACCGCGGGCACGTCCATCGTAAAGCAGTCGAGGACGTCGGGAATTGCCCAGACTGCAACAGCAAACTGCTGATCCGGTCGGGACGCTTCGGCAAATTCGTTGCGTGCTCCAACTACCCGACATGTGCGTTCACCAAGCCGCTGTCTCGGGCCGAACAGTGCCCGGCAGAGGGCTGCACCGGGCATTTGGTCGAAAAGGTGTCCAAGAAGGGCAAGCCGTTCTTCGCGTGCGACCGGTATCCCGAATGCCGCTTCCTGACCGGCCTGCCGCCCACCGATGGACCGTGTCCGCAGTGCGGGGCGCCGACGCTGTTCCTACGCGGCTTCCGCGGCGCCAAAACACGGGTTTGCGCCCGTGAGGGATGCGGCTGGTCCATGCGTGAGGCACGTACCGCCAAGGGTGCGTAGCGGCCGCGAGCCGGTGGGAGGCGACGATGCCGCGTCTGTACACGGGGACCGGGGACCGGGGCGATACGGGGCTGCTGGTTGGCGGCCGCGTCAGCAAGTCGGACCTCCGCGTCGAATCGTATGGTACTGTCGACGAACTCAATGTCTGCGTCGGTGCCGCCCGGGTCGAGGCCGAGGTGGGCCTCCCGAGCGGGTCGGATCGCGATTTTCTGTCGGTCACGCTGGAGAAGGTGCAAGACGGCCTGATGCGACTGGCGACGGATCTGGCGTCGGGAGGGCAGTCGCCAGTCGGGCTGGATGACGCCGACGTATCTGACATTGAATCCCGGATCGACGAGATTTCCCGACGGCTTCCGGAACTGCGCCACTTCTTGATGCCAGGCGTCACGCGTGCCGAGGTGGCGCTGCACCAATGCCGTGTTGTGTGCCGCCGCGCCGAGCGTCGGATCGTAGCGCTGGGGCAGACCCACGGCCCGTCCGCCCGCCGCATCATCTTCCTGAATCGCGTGTCCGACCTGATGTTCGTGCTGGCTCGGCTGGCGCTGCAGGCTCAGGGACGCCCGTCTAGGCCCTGGCGAGACGACGAAGGACGGTAGCGGTCAAACCCGCGCTGTCGACGCTTTGCCCGGCAGAACCGTATCTACGATCGCGAACTCAGGCTGTCAGCACTCGTGGGGTTCCAGTCCAGACGCGATCGTGTCCCGCACCTGGGCCGTCAGCGCCTCGATGTCGTCCGGGCCCAGGCCGACCGTCGGGATTGGCGGATGGACCGTGATGCGTATGCGACCGGGAAGCAGGCCGCGCCACCCAGGGGGCAGGATCGGAAACGTCCCCGAGATCGACATAGGTAGGATTTGCAGCCCTGAATCCACGGCAAGCACGAATCCGCCCTTCTTGAACGGCAGCATTCGGCCTGTTGGGCTGCGCGTGCCCTCGGGAAACAGCAGCACAGAAATGCCCTGGTCCAGCAGCGGGCGTGCCTGTCGCAACTGCGCCATCGCCCGCGCACGGTCGCGCCGATCGATGAACAGGTTTCCCAGCACGGCGGTGCCCCATCCAATGAACGGTACCCGGCGCAACTCTGCCTTCATCACCCAGCGAAACTGCCGCGTCCAGTGACCGTAGATAGCCAGAATGTCGAAGTAACTCCGGTGGTTCGCCAAAATAACATAGGCCTGCCCGGGCGCCGCGTGGTCGCGTCCGACGACTTGCACCGGCGTGAAGTTGAGCCGGCAGAGTAGCCATCCCCAGATGGTGCCGCACCAAAAGCCCGTCCTATGGGACACCAAGCCCACCACGATGGCCAGGGTGCCAAAGATTCCCGTCAGCAAGCCCCCGATCGGCCCGATCACCGCCCAGGCCCAGGGGGCATACAGCCAGACCGTCGCTGGTCGTCGGGGTCGTGTTTCGTTCATGGTGCCTCGCCCTTGCCCTCGTCCTTGGTCGCGGTCGCCGCCCGCAGAGTGCGCCGATTCTGGGCCGTGCGGGTCGGGCCTGTCAAACGTTGTGGGCAGCCAGGCGTGATAGTGAAGCGCGCGCCCGTAGGGAATCTGGTATTATACCCGGCGGATTAATCAGAGAAATTGGATGAGACATGTGGCGAACCGATGTCGGGTGAAAACGATGGCCGCGGCCCAGGTTGCCCTTGTAGCAGCCATGATCCTGGGAGTGTCGGCGTGCAGCAACGACGACCCACTGCCCCATTTCAACCCCGGCGACATTGTCTCCGATACCGGGGGCGACCTCGGCGCCGACAGGGACCTTGGCGAATTCGTCGACCCCGGGCGTGACCCCGGCGCGACCGCGACCGACCCAGGTGTGGGCAATGACCCGGGGACTACCGACCCCGGCAGTCCGGCGGACCCTGGTGCCCTTCCGGACGTATCGGGATGCACCGATTCATCCAATTGCGACCTGGGCCACATCTGCGTCGACCGGGCGTGCGTTCCAGGGTGTCTGTCGGACCGCGACTGTCCGAACAGCCGTTTTTGCGATCGGGTGATGGGGTTGAACGGTACGTGCGTACAGTGTCTGAACCAGACTCATTGCAACGAAGGCGAAAAGTGCGTGGCCGGTGCCTGCCTGTTCACGTGCCTGGTCGAAGATGATTGTGCAAATCGGCCTGAGACGCCCCACTGCAACCTGGGGAACGGGCTTTGCGTCGCATGCATGGGCGACGGGCAGTGTGCCATCGGGACGTTGTGCGTTGCCAACGCTTGTGTGGCGGGGTGCCGGTCGGATCGGGACTGCCAGGTGCCATTGAAGTGTGACCGTACCGTCGGTGAAAACGGTGCTTGCGTGCCGTGTGTTGTTGACACGGATTGTATCGAGGGGCAGGTCTGCACGGATAACGTCTGTGGCATCGATTGCGACCGGATCGAATGCCCCGCCGAACGGCCGGTGTGCTTGCCGACAACCGGCGCCTGCGTGCAGTGCGCCGACAAGGCCGACTGCGGGCTCGGCAAGATCTGCGTGAACAACGCGTGCATTCCGGGCTGCGAGGGCGACGGCGATTGCGTGGCCCCGCTGCACTGTAATACGGGCGTCGGCGGCGGAACGTGCGTGCAGTGCGTACTCGACGGCCACTGCGAAGGCGACCAGGTTTGCCGGTCCAACACCTGCTCGACCGGCGGTTGCATCAAGGACAAGGATTGTGGAGTGGGCAAATACTGCCATCCCCTGCTGAGCTCGTGCGAGACGCTGCCCGCGGGATACTGCAGCAGCGACGAGGATTGCCCCAGCATCATCTTCTCGAAGTCCTGCGACCCGCTGACGCGAAAATGCATCGACGGTTGCAAGGCTCTGCCGTTCTGCCTCGACCTGATGGGCAGTGGCCGGCCCTTCTGCTTGGACGGGCGGTGCTACGGGTGCGTGTCCGACTTCGACTGCCCTGGCACCCGGTGCGACCCGTTCGACCGGTTCTGTGCAACCTGCACTTCGGCGGCCGATTGCGCTTACCCAGGCTGGGTGTGCCAATTATCATCGGGGAACTGCTACGAGTGCCTGACGTCCTTCGACTGCGGTGTCGGCAAGGTCTGCGACACGGCGAACAAGAAGTGCGTCGAGTGCGTGACCAGCGGCGACTGCAAGAACCCGGCAAAGCCCATCTGTGGCAAATCGGGGACGTGCCTGGTTGCATGCACCGACGAATGCATTTTGGGCAAGCGGCGCTGCAACCCAACGGACATCACCCCGCCGATCAGCTATCAGGATTGTGGCGACCACGATGATGACCCATGCACCGAGTGGAGCAACGAGTGGGGCTCGGCCTACGAGTGCGGCCTGGCGTCATCCTGTGTTGTCCAAGGCGACGGCAGCGGCAAGTGCGTGTGCGCAAACGAATGCGTGTCCGGGGACAAGCAGTGCAAGATCGGCGAGACCGGGCGCGAGTACCACTGTGCGCAAAGTACCGTGACTGGGTGTTGGTACTGGACATCGTCGTCCTGCTCGAACGGGGAGATCTGCGTTGATGGTGACTGTGCCTGCAACAACGAGTGTTCCTCGGGCCAGAGGGCCTGCGATGCGAAGGACAAAACCG
>CAZHDQ010000286.1:0-4622 GCA_964531595.1 uncultured Anaeromyxobacteraceae bacterium | reverse complement strand
CGGCGCGCGGCTGGGCTCACATCGGGGTCCTGGTCGCCCTCGAGGAGTTGGGCATCCGCCCAGGTTGCATCGCTGGGACCAGCATCGGCGCCCTGGTCGGCGCCGTATACGCCTCGGGTGGCATCACCGGGATCCACGATCTGATCGACGGTATCGACTGGAAGTCAATGTTAAAGCTGGTCGATCCAGTAATCCCCAGGGCCGGCCTGATCGACGGGCACCGCCTGGAGAAACTGGTCCGCAACCAGGTCAAAGAGCAGGCGATTGAAAACCTTCCAATCCCGTTTCGAGCGGTGGCTACCGACCTGACAACCGCGCAAGAGGTCGTGTTCGATTCCGGCGACGTCGCCCTGGCAGTACGAGCCAGCGTGTCGGTCCCGGGCCTGTTCACGCCGGTTCACCTGGGCAACCGGACGCTGGTCGATGGCGGCCTCCTGAACCCCGTCCCCGTGTCGGTCGCCCGGGCAATGGGTGCCGACTGGGTTATCGGCGTAGACATCAACCCCGGGGTCTCTGGTGAGCGTGCCTACAACACCGAAAGCCTGCTGGGCGTCATGGTATCCACCGTCGCCGTGACCGAGGTGGCAACCACGCGACTGCGACTGGCCGCGGAACCACCGGACCTCTTGATCCGGCCACAGGTCGGCCACATCAGGTTCCTGGAATTTACCCGTTCGAAGGAAACAGTCCAGGCCGGCTACGACGCGACCCACGCCGCTGTCGCACCCTTGGTCGCCCCCGGCGGCATTTTGGCGACGCTCGCCGGTCTCGCAAACCCCGCACTATCGTCGTCCTCGGCCGCCTGACATCGACTGACGAGCCGGAACTGACCAGGGTTTATGGACCTTTCCCGCTGCTTTCCCTTGTCTCCCATGTCGTGTCAGAATCCGGGGCACAGGGAGGCTTTACGGATGACTGACCTCGTCACCGACCGCGACTTCAACGAGTTGATGTACCACCTGGACAACCTCATACGACTTGACTCGTCGGCCGGAACCGCCAGCCAGGCATCGGTGGTGCGCTATCTGGCAGGCGTCCTCGCAGCCGAGGGCGTGCCGTCCGAACTGGTTTGGGGACCGGCCGGCGCCTTGAATCTGGTCGCGCGGCTTTCGGCGCACCGACCGGACCAGGCACTGATCTTTGCGGCACCGACCGATGTCGCACCAGCCGACGCGTCGGAATGGATCCATCCACCGTTTTCAGCGACCCTGGCCGACGAACGGATCTGGGGACGCGGCGCACTGGAACCCAAGCGGGCGCTGGCCATGGGCCTGATGCTACCGATCATCGCGCGTCGGCACCGCGTCCAGTTGACGAGGGACTTGGTGCTGGTCGCGACCGCCGACGGCGAGTCAGACGGCGCGGCAGGCATTTGCACGCTGGTACACGACCGGCCCGACCTGCTGCGGGGCAACGTCTGCCTGTCTGGCCCAGGCGGCCACGACCTGCACCTGCGCGACCGCATCCTGGTGCCGATCCGCGTGGCGTCGCTGGGTTTCGCGCTAGTCCGCGTGAAGGTTCGACGGTCGACGCGTGAGGCGGTCTTCGTGCTATCCGACATGCTTGAGCGGATCGAATCGGGACGGCTTGAAGCCCGAATGTGCGACGTAGGGATCGCGTTTTTGTCGGGCATCAATGCAGCACTGCCCCGGGGGCGGGCCTTCGCCATGCGTGGTCTGCGATTGGGCGGACTTAGCTCGACGATCCTCAAGGCCCTGGACGACCCGGAACTGGCCGGGATGGCCGCTGACATGGCACATGACACTGTCGTAGTGACTGGAATAACCGCAGGCGATGGTCGGCAGCAGATTCCCCAAACGGCCGAGGCGGTCCTGTCGCTCCGTGTGCTGCCCGGTCGAACACTGGAAGATGCGCTGCGACAACTGACACGACGACTCGGCGAGGATGTGGAAATCGAGGTCATCGCGTCGGCAGCACCGGTAGAGGCGCCTGGCGATCACCCGTTCCTGGCGCACCTGTCCTCGGTCGTCCGGGCGGCACGTCCCGCGGCCCTACCAGTCCACTATGCGGCCTTTGCCGGCCCGGAACCGGCCGCGATGGCGGAACTGGGCATCCCTACGTTCGGGTTTGCCCCGCTAACCCTGGCGCCCGGCTTCGGCTACCGGGACCATGTCCGCGGGGTAGACGAGGCCGCTCCGGTCGCAGGCATTCGCGAGGGATTCCAGTCACTGGCCCAGGCCGTCCTGGGCTGGTGTGGCCCCACGAAGAACGATCCCACGGCCTGACGAATGCCTTCACAAAGGCAACCAACGATTGACATCCCCTCACTCTACCCAATACATTTGGAGGCTGGCAGTGGTGCCTACAGGGAATTTGCGCATGTCTGGCTCCGACGAAACGAAGATCTACGACGAGTTCGGTGTGGTAGTCGAGGTAGAACCCGCCGAACTGCCATCCTATGCCTCAGAAGAGTCGCCGGACGACGTGTGGGACGATGCGAGAGGCCGGCCTTCCGGTTCGAACGGATTGATGCCAGACCATGTGGACCTGCCGAGCGGGCCGGAACCGGTAGCGGACGACGAACTGGACACCGAACGGGAACTTCGCGAGACGAAGGAACGTCTGCTGCGGCTGGCGGCAGATTTCGAAAACTTCCGCAGGCGCCAGGAACGGGAACGCCAAGACCACACCCGATTCGCTAACGAACGGCTACTTTTGGAGCTTCTGCCCGTGTTCGACAACATCGAGCGGGCCTGCGATTCCGCCAGGCGCGTCGGCGAGGCCCGGGCCATCGTGGCAGGTCTGGACTTGGTGACCCAGGAATTTCGGCGGGTTATCCAGCGTGCGGGCGCCGAGCCCATCGAGGCCTTAGGCAAGCCGTTCGATCCCGCACTGCACGACGCACTCCAGCAAATGGAGACCGAGGAGGTCGAACCGGGATGCGTCTCCGCAGAGATCCTGCGCGGCTACACGTTGAACGGACGCGTGATCCGACCGTCACTGGTGGCCGTGGCCCGGGCCCCTGAAATCACGAACCCCGGCGTCACCCCAATTGACGAAGAGTCCGCGTGACCCTGGCCCGCTCCGATAACCTTTCTCACCGAAGCACATCGCGAAACCCCGTGTCAATGCGCTAGAGCCCCATCCCGGACAACACCTCGCGAGCCACCTCATCGTCGCTGAGTTTCAGGAACAGGATACCTGACGCATCCCCGGACGCCATGCCACCATATGCGTATTCGATGTTGACGCCTGCCTGGGACAACCGGTTGCCGACTTCGGACATCTCACCGGGCCGGTTCGAAAGATGCAGCGCGATGATATCGGTTTCGAGCACCAGCAACCCCGCCTCGCTGAGCACCACCATCGCCTGAGCTGGCAGGTCAACAACGAACCGCAGCACCGCATGGTCAGCCGCGTCCGCGACACTGAGCCCCTGGACGTTGACCCCGTGCTCAGCCAGCATCGATGCGATGCGGGCCAGCGTCCCCGGCCGGTTTGCAACGAATACTGCCAGTTGCTTCAGGACTTCCATGGTTTAACCTCCTTGGCCACCCCACCTCCCGGAGGTCGCCCGACAAAGACGGCATCGTTCAAGGGACGCCACGGACCGCATCATGGTAGAATCCCGTTTATCCTAGACGCGGATCGGCATCCGATCAAGGAGTCTGCGTGGACGCGTTTGATGCCCGGACCGAGGAATTGCTGGACGTCCTGCGACGCTATCAGGGCAAGCGGATCTTCGTAGCAGTACTGGGGTCGCCCGACCCGGACGGTCTGGCGTCGGCATGGGCCCTGAAGCTGATGGCCCGTGAGGCCGGCGCGACAATGGACATCCTGACCTTTGAAGTCGTCAGTCGCCCGGACAACGTCGCGTTCGTCCAGCAGTTGGCCATCCCGTTCCGGCAGGTCACCCGGCAGCTCCCTCGGCTCGGCTACGTGGCCTACGCCGTGGTCGATCGCCAGAACGCACGTCTGCCGGTACCTGTCCGCCGCACACTGCCTATGTTGGCACACATTGATCACCATGTTCCAGTACCGACTGATGCGGCGTTCATCCAGCAGGAGCCCGGCGTCGGAAGCACCTGCTCTATCCTGGCCCACCACTTCAACCACCTGGTCCGGGCAAACCGCATCGATCCTAGCGAGGCGTGTCGCGTGGCCACCGCGCTGATGCACGGCATCCGGACGGACACCGGCGACTTCGTGACCTGCGGCCCCGTGGACTTCCAGGCAGCCGCCCTGTTGGCCCCTCTGGTTTCGACCGAACTGTCGCGTTCCATCGTCAACATGCCGCTGGGCAGGGCCTTCCTGGACACCCTCGCCATCGCCTTGTCGTCCCCCATCACGCACGATGGCCTCACAATCGCATTCGCCGGCAAGGTCGGCCGGCGGGCGCGAGACACGATCGGCCAGACGGCGGACTTCCTTATACGCGCCGAGGGCACGCGCACCGCCGTCGTACTCGGACTGGTCAACGGTTCGTACGTTGGGTCGCTGCGGTCGTCTAACCCGACCTTCGACCCGTACGATTTCCTGGACGACGCGCTTTCGGGACATCTGGGCTTCCCGGTGGACTGCGGGGGGCGGGCCTTCGCCGGCGGCTTTCAGGTCCGGCTCTCATCAGTGCCAGGGGAGAATGAGGAGGCCTCGCGAGGCCT
>CAZHDQ010000285.1:0-4623 GCA_964531595.1 uncultured Anaeromyxobacteraceae bacterium | reverse complement strand
AGTGACCTGATCCGGCGCGCAACGGCCAGGCCGTGGGTCCGTCCTGCGGCCTGGCCTTGCGTGCCGGCCACTTCTCCTCCCCCCCCAACATCGTGTGTGATCGATTTCTCAGGCGCGCTGTGGATCGGGCGGCAGGGACCCCTGGGGGCATCTTCGCCGGGCCTGGAGGCGATCTAGGGGTTATCCGACCCGGGTCCCCCGAAAGCCGACGCGTGCTACAATACTGACCGCGCGTGCGACTCGATCATGGAGGCGGTGTGACTGTGCGGGTAGAACCACGGCTGCTTAAGGGATTTAGGGACTTCCTGCCCGCCGAGGAGGCGGGGCGGGTGTCGATGCTTGCCCGCATTACCCGAGCCTTCGCGTTATGTGGCTTCGCGCCTCTGTCGACTCCGGCGATCGAGTACGCCGACGTGCTGCTTGGTAAGTACGGCGTCGAGGGCGAAAAGCTGCTGTACCGGTTCACGGACAATGGCGGTCGAGACGTGGCGTTGCGATACGACCTGACGGTGCCTTTGGCACGCGTCGCGGCCCAGTATCGCGACCTGCCGAAGCCGTTTCGGCGTTATCAGGTAGGGACGGTCTGGCGCGCTGAAAAGCCAGCCCACGGGCGATTCCGCGAGTTCATCCAGTGTGATGCGGACATCGTCGGCACGTCGTCTCCCCTGGCGGACGCGGACTGCATCGCGGCTGGGATCATGGCGTTGCGGGCGCTGGACGTGACCCGGTTTGTTGTCCGCATCGGCAATCGCGCCGTGCTCAACGGACTGCTTCAGACGGCGGGCGTGACCGATCCTGGGGTGGCTGTCGAGGTGCTGCGGACCCTGGACAAGATGGACAAGGTCGGACCGGACGTGGTTCGCCAGATGCTTGGCGGGCTGGACGGCGTTGGACCCGAGGTTGCGGGGCGAATGCTGGACCTGCTGGACCGTGCCCAGGCCGACCCTTCTGGGGTGGATCTGCCGGAAGGCGCGCAGGTGGGGCGAGACCAGTTGTTGGGCGTGCTGGCCGCGGTGCGGGCGATGGGACTTGGCGACCATGTTCAGGTGGACCTGCGGATTGCGCGGGGGCTGGACTACTACACCGGTAACGTCTACGAGACGACACTGGACGACCTGCCTAGCGTCGGTTCGGTGATGAGCGGCGGGCGATACGACAGTCTGCTCGAAATGTACGGCGTGCCGGCGATCCCTTCGGTCGGAATCAGCATCGGCGTCGACCGGTTGTTCGCCGCGCTGGTTGAATTGGGCAGGGCGCCGACGGGCGATGCGGGGCCGGTGCTGGTCGTGTGCCCGATGGGCGATGCGGCGCTGGCACCAGCGTTGGGCTTGCTGGCGTCTGTGCGGGATGCGGGGATCGCGGCGGAATCGGCCCCCGACCCGGCGGCCAAACTGAAGAAGCAACTGGAATACGCGGCGCGGCGTGGTGCCCGCTTCGTCGCGATCCTGGGGGATTCCGAGGTGGGTGAAGGCGTCGCGACGATCAAGGACTTCCGGACGGGGGAACAGGTCCGCGTGCCGTGGGCCCAGGTCGCGACGCACCTGGGCGACGAGGTTTGATGGAGGGCCGGTGGCGACTGACAAGGAATACGAAGAGGATCTGGCGGCGATCGCGCAACGCGTCGAGCGGATGCGGGTCCACTACCAGTCCTACTTCATGGGGCTTGAGAAGCGCCCGCCCCTGCTGCTTCGCGAGCAGTTCGACCGGTTTGTGCGGGAGTCCTGCCTGAACGAGGCGCGCCGCGCGACCTACAAGTTTCGTTTTCAGGCGCAGCTCCAGCGCTATCGCACCCTGGCCGTTTACTGGGATCGGGTGATGCGCGATCTGGAGGAAGGTCGCGCGACCCGCGAGTCGCTGCGACGGGACGCCGGGTACCGGGATGCCGAACGGCCCCCGTTGCCCGAGTCCAAGCCGGATGCCGACCCAGTCACCCGGTTGTACATCGACTATCTGGCCGCCCGCCACCAGGTCGGGATGGCCGTCAAGGGGATCACCGAGGGGGCATTCCGCACCAGCCTAGAGAAGCAGCGCGTCCTGCAGTGCGAGCGGCTGGGTGTGCCGGACATCGACTTCTCGGTCACCGTCAAGGAAGGCAAGGTCGTGCTGCTGGCGCGACCTATACCGCGCGCCTAGTGCCCTGACACGGGTGCCGGGGCGATTCCCATCGACGAGGAAACACATGATCGTCGCCGAACTGATCCGGTCAAAACGGGACGGGGCTGTGCTGACGGCCGGGGAAATCCGTGCGCTGATAGATGCTTATACGCGCGGCGACGTACCCGATTACCAGATGGCTGCGCTGTTGATGGCGGTGTTCTGGAGGGGGCTGGACGACGGCGAACTGGCGGCCTGGACAGACGCGATGCTGCGGTCCGGGGACGTGTTCGAATTCCCAGGGACTCCAGGGGTTGTGGACAAGCATTCGACCGGCGGTGTCGGTGACAAGATATCGATCCCGCTGGCCCCGTTGGTCGCGGCGTGCGGCGTGCGGGTACCGATGATCTCGGGTCGCGGGCTGGGGCACACTGGCGGCACGCTGGACAAGCTTGAGTCGATCCCGGGTTTTCGCACGGATCTGCCACCCGATCGGTTCATCCAGGGGGTGCGCGAGATCGGCGTTTCGATGATCGGGCAGACCGACACCATCGTGCCAGCCGATCGAAAACTGTACGCCTTGCGCGACGTGACGGGGACTGTCGAATCGATCCCGTTGATCGCGGCATCCATCATGTCGAAGAAGCTGGCGGAAGGCATCGGGGGCCTGGTGCTGGACGTCAAGGTTGGGTCCGGGGCATTCATGAAGACGCCGGACCGGGCGCGCGAATTGGCACGCACGCTGGTCGGCATCGGTACGCGTGCGGGTGTCCGGACGGTCGCCTATTTGACCGACATGGACCAGCCGATCGGCTGGGCGGTGGGTAACGCCTTGGAGGTGCGCGAGTCGATCGAGGTGTTGCGCGGCGGCGGGCCGCCGGACACGGTCGAACTGGTCGTACGGCTGGGGGGGCGGATGCTGGTCCTGGGCGGCGCTGCGGCCGATGAGCCCGAGGGCGAACGCCAGATCCAAGCGGCCATCTCATCCGGTGCAGGGCTGGCGAAGTTCGAACAGATAGTGTCGTTCCACGGTGGCGACCCGCGGGTGGTCGACGACCCAAACCGACTGCCCCAGGCGCCCGATCGGCTGGATGTCGCGGCCCAGGCGGACGGGTTCGTATCAGCAGTAGACTGCGACCAAGTTGGGCTGGCGGCCCTGGTATTGGGGGGCGGCAGGCTGCGCAAAGAGGACGGCATCGACCCGGCGGTCGGATTGCAAATACATCGACGGCCTGGGGACCCGGTGCGCGTCGGGGACCCGTTGGTCACGCTTCACCACCGGGCGGGCCACGGCTTGGACCAGGCGATTTCCAGGTTGCGCGGGGCGTTTCGGATTGCTGACGCTGCGCCGGCACCTGGGCCGCTGGTGATCGAAACGGTGGGCTGAGAGCTTGCGAGGAGGCGGCATGAAGTTCGAATTCAGGAATCCTACGCGCGTGGTGTTCGGTGTGGGGGAACGGGCTAAATTAGGGCGCGAAGCGGCGCGACTGGGCCGGCGAGCGCTGGTGGTTATTGGTGGCGGCAGCGTGCGGCGTTCGGGTGCTTTGGACCAGGCCCTGGCCTCGCTGGCAGCGGCGGGTGTCGAGGCGACGGTATTTGAGGGCGTCGAGCCTAACCCCAGGATTACTACTGTCGCCCGAGGTGCGGACGCGGCCCGTCGCGCGGGCGTCGACATGGTGATCGGGCTTGGTGGCGGTAGCGTGATGGACGCGTCCAAGGTCATCGCCGCCGCGGCGCTATACGAAGGCGAACCCTGGGACATGATGCACGTTGGGCGCCGCAAGGCCCGGTCGCCTGACAAAGCGCTGCCCATCATTACGGTCCCCACGCTGGCGGCGACTGGGTCGGAAATGAACATGAGTGCGGTCATCACGAACGACGAAACTACCGAAAAGGCTGCGGTCATGGTGCCCTGCTTGTACCCGGCGATCGCGGTGATCGACCCGGAACTGACCGTCAGTGTGCCGCCGGACCAAACCGCGTACGGGGTGGTCGACCTGATTACCCATGTCACCGAGTCCTACTTTAACGGCGTCGGCAACACGCCGCTTCAGGACCGGATGGCCGAGGGTGTGATCCGTACCGCGATCGACCATGGGCCATTGGTTGTGCGCGACGGGTCCAACCTGGGCGCGCGCACGCAGATCCAATGGGCCTCGGTCGTCGCGCTCAACGGCTGGGTCCAGGCCGGGTGCGCGGCCGCGTTTCCGGTCCACGGGATCGAGCACGTACTTTCGGCCCACACCGATATCGCCCACGGCGCAGGCCTTTCGATCGTTTCGCCCGCCTGGATGCGCTTCGCGGCGGCAGATGACCCTTCGCGCTTTGCCCGGATGGGGCGCAGCGTGTTTGGGATCGAAGACGGCGACGACGCGACGTCCGGCGCCCATGCGATCGACCGGCTGGAATCCTTCTTTGCGGACCTGGGCGCGCCGACTCGACTGTCCCAGGTCGGGATTGCCGCGGACCGGATCCCCTTGTTCGCGGCCGACGCGGTCCGGGTGGCCGGCGATGGTACTGTGGTTCACG
>CAZHDQ010000284.1:0-4626 GCA_964531595.1 uncultured Anaeromyxobacteraceae bacterium | reverse complement strand
CATCGCCGCCGTTTCGTCCCCCTTCTTTCGCGGGACCACGACGATCCCCAGCGACCGGGTGCCATCACCCAAAGCCACCTGGGCTAAAACAGGCGTCCCAAACCCCATCGCGAAGGGACGCGCCAGTTCGACATGGACGAACCCGGCCAACACGGCAACCGCGACAATCGCAGTACGGCGCCGGCCTGCGCTCGTCGGCATCAGGCTCAAGGGGGAACGCGTGTTCCGAATGCAGCGGTTCATCAAGTCCCCTCCCTTACTTCGACAGGTCGGTCTTTAGGACCGGCGGTGTGTACAGTTCGATGAGGCCTTTGGACGTATCTGACAGGGTCTGGGCATCAAAAATGCCGCCGACCACCAGCAGGGTGTCGTCCACCAACCGCTCCACCATGTGTCCGGCTCTAGACAGGAATTTTTCCTGCCCGGCCTCCAGCCCAAACACTGCGACCTGTCCAGCCTCGAAGGCGTCCAGGTCAAAGAAGCACGTAGGCACGTCGGACAGGAGACCGAACCCACCGAAACCACCCAAGAAAGTGACCCGATCACCCTCGAACGAAACCCCCGCCTGATGCATGAATCGCGCGAGGCAGGGGTCCGCGACTTCCTTCGACGTGATCCCGTCCGATGCATCGATAGTCAGCACCCATGCCTTCCCGGCCGGTGCTTTCAACGCACTGCCATCCCACGTCGCCCCGCCGGCGACCAGGAATCGGCGGGCACCATCCGCCTGATCCCGCAGCCGAGAGACGGTAGGAAAGAACACCCGCGGCAGCCCAGGAACGAGCCGACTCTTGAACGTACCGCTGACCTCTTCCGGACGAGAGGACTGCGTGAAGATTTCGACCACCGAATCGGCCTCAGTAGTGCCACCCACAATGAGGTAGCGCGACAAGCCCTGGCTGGTGTCCCCGAGCTTCACGACCGCGCCCCCAGCGTGCCGTCGGTTTGTAAGCAGCGCACCCTCGAACGCCAGGAAGCCACCCGATCCCTGGTCCACCGCCGGGTCCCAGATCTCGGCGGCAAGGTACGCAGGCGAACCGGTTGGCCACGGACCACCGCCCGTAATCAAGACAGTGTTGTCGAACAGCCGGGCGGCGATCGGGAAGGCGCGCTTCTGGTTCATCGCCTTTGGAGTCCCTGCTTCATCGTTCCCGGCAGCGCTGAACACGCCGGTCGCCACGTCGTAAAGTTCGTACGAATTCAGCCCGTCCGCAGCATCGAACGTGACCGGGAACGAACCTGAATCCGACATTTTCAGACGGGTCGCACCACCGAGGATCAGCACCTTGTCGCCTTCGGGCAAGGGCAGGTAGACCGACGCGTGGCCGCCTCGAGGCACTGTCATTTTCCCCGCCTCGGACATCACCCCAGTCCGCGGGTCGTACACGTAAGCCGCACGCGACGCATCGTCCACCGATACAGTCCATTGCGAATCGCCGCTGGACGTCATCACTGTGAACCCGCCTGTGATCAGCACGCGCCCGTCGCCGAGGACAGTCGTGGAAGAAAACACCCGGTGATCAAACGACGCCGGCGGGGTCACGCATGTGAATTTACCCAGACGCGTCAAAACCATTTCGACATCGGTCGTCCGGTCCTGCAGCACCGAAAGATCGCGCCGTCGACCAAACCACGCAGGCGTTTCGGCACCCGCCGTGTATCCGAGCAGCGTCAACACGTTGTCCAGGCCGACGGGAATCCCGCCCAGACCGAGCGACGCCTCCCCCGCCACGACGCCGGCCTCCGAAGAGGCCAGTATGTCGCCGGTTCGCCCGGTCACCACGGCTTTCAACCGCTGGATTTCGGCCAGCGGTTCTGCACCTGGCAGCCCCGAGCAATTCCCCGTCAGCGCACTGGCAGTCACGCCCACCTCACCGATGGGAGTTTCCGCGCCGCAACCAGCCAGCCAGATGCCGGCGGCCAGGCAACCCAACAAAATCGGTCGTGTCGTCATGCTCCGCGGTCTCCCGGCCAAAATGGCCAAGCCTTCCATATGAAAAGGCCCACATGTGCAGCGAGAATAGGTCACGCCACGGCTTCAAGTCAAGGCCGGCGCTTACCCCAGAATCCCTTCCACCGCCTTACGGGCAGACCTTCCGGATCTGCACGTCGTCAATGAACGCACCCTGCCCACTATTACCCGTGCCATCGACCGAATCGAACCGGAACTGCAGCCGGATCGACTTCCCGCGATAGGCATCAAGCGAAATCGGACCGACCTCGTGCCAAGCGCCGTAGTTTCCACCTGGAATCGAGGATTTGTCCAGCACCTTCGTCACCGTGTCACCGTCGACCACATCCACAAAAAACAGGTCCTTGGTCGCGGCGTTTTCGATGTCGAAAAAGCCCTGGAAACGCAGTTCGACGTTGCCGGCGGCCGGCATAATGAACGCCGGTGTCTGGATCTTTCCCTTCGCCACGCCTTTGTTGTCGTAGTTAGTGGCATTGCCAAACCGCAGTGAATGCGATTCAGAAACGTAGCGGACATCGGACACCGCCCACGTGGTGAGGGCACCGCCAGCACCGGGCGTACCCTCGTTCACAACGATAAACCCGTCCAGCGGGTTGGTCCCATCAAAGGCAAAACCCTTGATAGACGCCTCCACGCAGCACCCAGGACCCTCAATAGGCGTGTGCATGCACACGTGGCCCTCGCAAGAATCCGCAGTGCAGTCGTCGGAGTCGTCGCATTGCACCACCGACGCGCAGCATTCCGGCGGTTCGCCCACGACAGTCACATTGCAACGCTGGTCCGTGCAGGTGCCAGTCCGGCAGACGCCGTCGATCAGGCAGTCCTGTTTCCCACCGCAGTCCCGGCGCACACACGTGTCCCGGGTCAAAGCCAAGTCGTCAACGTAGATGCCCTCGAAATTGTTTTTTTCGTTGTCCGAGGTATCGAACCGGAATTGGACGGCGATGGATTTGCCGGCCCAGGCGGACAGGTCGACACCCACCGGGATGAAGACGCCACCGGTCGTACCCTCTACGTAGTGGGACGACCACACGCGCGTCTTCGTGGGGGTGGCGCTTAGCGGGTCCTCCACGACGAACACCTCGAAGAAGTCAGCCCCCTGCGGGTTATCGTATTCGAGGGATCCCCAATCATCGTATTCGGTCGAAATGAACACGTTGAACGAAAGGAAGTAGTACCCGAGTCCGGGCAGTTCCACCACCGGAGCCGTCGCCTCACCAAAGTTCGATGCGGTGCCCGTCGTCACGTAGTTCAGGGCGGCCAGGTTACCGTAGTACAGCGACCGCTCGCCAGACGTAGACCGCTGCGTCGACAACTGCCACTTGACGGTCGGATTGTTCTGGTACGCCCACAAGTTGAAACTGGACAGGTCTTCAGAGTCAAAACCAAACGCCATCAACGTTTCGTGGCGGCAGCACTGGTCTTCGGGGATCACGGTGTAGACGCAGGCTCCCCCTTCGCACGACACCTCGCGGCAAGGGTCACTGTTCGGACAATCAACGGCCACGGTTCCGGCCGTACAGACGGGAACGAGGCACGCCGGGAGCGACGGGTAGGCACACACGCCGACGCCGTCCTGGTTCGCGAATTCCTGGCACTCATTATCGGTGCAATCGTCGTTGTCATCCGTGCAAGAGGAAGCCGTCGTGCAGGATCCCGAGCACGTCGTGAATACGCGCACGTCGTCCACGTACACGCCTTCGAAGTGGTTTTGCTGGCTGTCGAACGAATCGAAGAGCAGGCGGAACGCAACTTCACTGCCGGCGTATTCCCCGATATTGGCAACGACGTACAGGAAGTTGCCATTGGTGTTCCGGCCAATCGACACGCTGCTGTACAAATCCCGAACGTCCTCCACACCACCGCCCTTGGGGACCGCCTGCAGCCGAAGCACGTCCGGCTGTTCTTCCAGTCCTTCCAGGAATGGCTCAGTGTCGATCCACACGTACATGGACACGGCGAACGTCGTGGTCCCGCTGGCGAGGGGAGGAATTTCGATGAACGGTGAAGTCACCGAGGCGCGGACGGTCTTGCCCGCACCGCCGACAAAGTCCAGCGGTTTGCAGTCATCGTTCAGTGGCCCTGAGTAATAGGTATGGCATTCCGGATCGCCGAAGTACAGCGAGTGCTGGCCGGCCGCCTTCCGATGAGTTGTCGCCGACCACGTGACATCATCGCCCTTCTCGGGATCGTCGACCACCCAACCGCCAAGTCCGTTCTCGAAGCCTTGCAGCAGGAATTCGCCGTCGAAACAGCACGTCGGGTCCCATTCCTGCCCGCAGACGTTGGCCGGCTTCAGACAGACCTTCCGTCGACACTGTCCCAGGTCCATCGCCACATCCGCGCAATCGGCGTTGGTCTGGCAGGTCGTCGCCCCGACATCGTTGCCGGGATCGTTCGGCCCAGGGTCCTCTGCGGTTGTGTCGACCCCCAGATCACCCCCCGGATCAACCCCCGGGTCCTCGATGACATCGTTGGCGACATCTTCAAGGACGTCGTCCTCGACACCGTAGTCCGGCCGTTTCGAGGAATCGCCCGAACAGGCGATAAAGGCACCAGCAAACAACAATGTCGCCAGCAACCGAATGGACTTGCGACGCATGGCCATACCCCCGATGACGAGTCGAAATGAACACGCAGAGTAATCTATCACA